>CAJYKY010000292.1 GCA_913775005.1 uncultured Achromobacter sp. | reverse complement strand
ATTTGGAGCGGGAGACGAGTCTCGAACTCGCGACCTCAACCTTGGCAAGGTTGCGCTCTACCAACTGAGCTACTCCCGCATGGGTACTGCTTTTTTCCAAGCGAGGCAGAACTATACCTGAAATTTTGGAAAAATGCAGGGGCGCTGCAAATTTTTTCATGACCGTGCGTTGCGCACCCGTAATCGCATGCGGGCCAGCGTGTCGTCGCGGCTGATGTAGTGATGCCATAGCGCGGCTGCGATGTGCAGCGCCAACAGGCCATACATCATCCATGCCAGCACCTCGTGCGCCCAGATCGCCGTGATCACCAGCGCGGGGTCGGCCGCCACGAGCCGGGGGAATTCCAGGCCGGTCCCGGGCAAGGGCACGGCGAAGCCCTTCGCGTTGACGATGATCCACCCTAGCAGGCATTCGCCCAGAATCACCGCGTAGATCGCCATGTGTACGGCGTGCGCGCAGGCGTCCTGCATCCGGAAACCGGTCGCGGCGGCGCGGCGGCGCGTCATGCGCACGCAGGCGCGGGCCAGCGTCACGGCCAGCAGCGCCATGCCGCAGCCAATGTGCACCACCATCACCGACCGCATCGTGACCGTCGTCTGGCTGGTCAGCAGATGGCGGATCTCTCCGCTTAGCACCAGGGCCGCCATCAGGCTCACGCTCAGCCAATGCAGCGCGATCTGCGCGGAGGTATAGGCCGGTGTGCGCACGGGCAGGGGCGCGAGCGGTTGCGCGAGGGGGCGCGCAGTAGCGGAGGCTGCGTTCATGATTTTCCTTCTGGCTTGGGCTGGCCCGCAGCGCGCGAGGCAGGGATAAAGAGGCGAGATTGAATCGCCAAGCCCGTCGCCACGCGAGCTTCCTCAATGCTTCTTCAAGGCGCCTTCACACTTGTTCAAGGTTTTTTTAGAAACGTTGAGCGCGCCAGGCCTGCATGGAACTATGCGGCCCTGCGAAGAGATATCCCCATCCCGTTGCGGTCCGGCAGCGCCGGCGCACGCCTCCCACATCGTTCTTCACGATGCTGGCCTCTTCCTATCGTTTCACCCCGAATCGCCGGCTTGCGGCGATCACTCCCCCAACTCTAAGAAAGCGGAATCATGAAGACTTCTACGTTTCTACGCGGCCGTGGTTTGCAGCGGGGCTTCACCCTGCTGGAACTGCTGGTCGTGCTGTTGATCATCGCGCTGCTGGCCGGTTATGTCGGCCCCAAGCTGTTCTCCCAGGTCGACCGGGCCAAGGTGAAGGCAACGCAGGCGCAAATGAAAACGCTGGGCGATGCGCTGACGCAATACCGCCTGGATGTGGGCAGCTATCCGAGCACCGAGCAGGGCTTGGATGCGCTGAACAAGCAGCCCCAGGGCGTGGCCAACTGGCATGGACCGTACCTGGCCAAAGACGTGCCCGCCGATGCCTGGGGCCGTCCGTATGTCTTGAATGTGCCGGGACGCAGCAGCGACGCCGAAGTGGTGTCTTTTGGCGAGGACGGCCGGGCGGGAGGCAGCGGTGAGCTGGTTTACGGCCTCTAAGTCGGCGGTGCTGGCCGCCCTGATGAGCTGCTCTTTCAGCGCTGGCGCCTTTGCCAGCTGCTGGCAGGTCTCGGGCGACCGCCATGGCGTGGACCCCTTGCTGCTGTATTCCATCGCCAAGGTGGAGTCGTCGTTGAATCCGCGCGCCATCAATCAGAACCGCAATGGCACGCAGGACATCGGGCTGATGCAGATCAACAGCATCCATCTGCCCGGCCTGGCCAAACGCGGCATCACGCGGCAACAGCTGCTTGACGATCCTTGCCTGTCGATCGACGTGGGCGCCGAGATCCTGGCGGAATTCATCAAACGTTTTGGCTACACGTGGCGGGCAGTGGGTGCCTACAACGCCGGCGGCGCGCAGTCGCGCGAGGCCGCCCGCAAGCGCTACGTGGAACGGGTCTGGCAGCACTACCTGGTGCTGGCGCAGGCGCGCGACGACAAGGTCCGCCAATCTCAATTAGCGCGGCAATGACATGAACGAGTTCCGGATCAGCCTGCTCAAGCAGGGAGAGCTGCGCGAGCGCACCGTGCGTGCCGCCAACGAGGGCGAGGCGCGGGCGCAACTGGCCGAGGCCGACGGCATGGTGTTGGAGGTTCAGCGAGTCTCTGCCCGCCGCCGTACTGCCGCAGGCCGCCGCAAGGGATTTTCCCTGGGCCTGCTGTTGCAGGAGCTATCGACGCTGCTCGAAGCGGGCCTGGCGTTAATCGAGGCGCTGGAGGCGTTGAGCGACAAGGCCGGTCCGGCCAACAAACCCTTGCAGGCGTCATTGAATGGCCTGCTGCGTTCGTTGTACCAGGGCCTGCCGCTGTCCAAAGCGATGCAGGCGCAGCCGTCGGTGTATCCCGCGTTGCTGGTGGCGACGGTGGCGTCGGCCGAGGGCAGCGGGCAGTTGCCGATGGTGCTCAAGCGCTATCAGTACTACGAGCTGCGCATTGAAAGCATCCGCAAGAAGGTTGTGGGCGCGCTGGTCTATCCGCTGGTGGTGATCGCGGTGGGCTTTGGCATCTTGCTCTTCATGCTGTTCTTCGTGGTGCCGCGCTTTGCCGTGGTGTTCGAAAGCATGCGCACGCTGCCAGCCACCGCCGAAGCCATGTTGTGGTGGGCGCGGCTGGTGAAGTCCGACGGCGAAATGCTGGGCGCCGGCATTGCTGCCGGCCTGATCAGCGTGGCGCTCGCGCTGCGCACGCAGCGCGCGAAGGCCGCTTTGATTGCGCTGTTCTGGCGCATGCCGAAGTTGCGCGACGTGGGCAACCTGTTCGTGCTGGCGCGCTTTTACCGCACGGTCGGCCTGCTGATCGAAGGCGGCACGCCCGCATTGCAGGCGTTTGAACTGTCCGAAAGGATTTTGCCCGAGGCCTACGCGCGCCGGCTGGAGGCCGCCTTGCAGGAACTGCGCGCCGGGCGGCCCGTGGGCGAGACGCTGGCGCGTCATGGCCTGACGACGGCGGTGGCGCAGCGTCTGCTGCGAGTGGGTGAACAAAGCGGTGACCTGGGCGGCATGTGCGAACGCATCGCCCAGTTTCACGACGGCACGCTGGACCACGCGATCGAGGTCTTTGGAAAGGTGTTCGAACCCTTGTTGATGCTGGTGGTCGGCGGCCTGGTGGGCGCCATCGTGATCTTGCTGTACATGCCCATCTTCGAGATGGCGGGGAGTCTGGGATGAATGAAATCGAAAAGAACGCCGGCGACAGGCAAGATATGACCGTGGCCGTGGCGGGCGTGGCGTGGTGGCTGTGGCGCGAGCAGGCAGCTCAGCGCGGTGTGCCCTTGGCAGAATTCCTGAATCAGGAGCTCGCCCGCCAGCCCGAGTTTCTGGAACCGCTGGCGCAGGCGCTGGGTATGCGGGCGCTGAGCGCCGAGCAATGCCGGCAGGCAACGCCGCGCTTTGACGCGGTGACGCTGACCGACGCGCTGAGCTGCCGCGTCGCCCCGTTGGAGGTAGATGGCGAACTGCTGCTGGCGGTGGCCGATCCGTTTTCGCGCGCGCCGCGTTTGAAGTTGCAGACGATGCTGGCCGGACGCGCCTTGCGGTTCGCGGTGTGCCCGTCTGGCGTGGTGGATGCCTGGCTGAAGCAGGCCGAGTCCAGCGAGCGCGTCATGGACGGCGTGGCCGTCGACATGGAAGACGATTCGCTGGCGAAGGCGGTGGAATCGATCTCGCTGGCGTCGCTGGCCAAGGACGAAAGCCCCGTCATCCGCCTGGTCAACATGACGCTGTACGACGGCCTGCAAAGCCGCGCCAGCGATATCCACCTGGAGTCGGACGACGAAGGCCTGCTGATCCGCTACCGCATCGACGGCGTGATGCAGCGCATCCGCCAGGTGCCGGGGCAGGTCACCGCGAACCAGGTGATGTCCCGCTTGAAAGTGCTGTCCAGCCTGGATATCGCCGAAAAGCGCGTGCCGCAGGACGGCCGCTTCAAAGTGGCACTGCAAGGGCGCGAGGTAGATTTTCGCGTCTCGATCATGCCGGGCAATCACGGCGAGAACGCGGTCCTGCGTTTGCTTGACCGCTCTCAGCGTGGCGACCGGCTCAGCCTGGACACCTTGGGCTTTCCCGCCGACACCGCGCGCCGCATTCGCGAACTGGTGCAGCTGCCCTATGGCTTGACGCTGATCACCGGCCCCACCGGCAGCGGCAAGTCGACCACGCTGTACGGCGCCTTGTCCGAGCTGAACAGCGGCGACGAAAAGCTGATCACCATCGAAGATCCGGTGGAATATGAAATGGATGGCATCTTGCA
>CAJYKY010000291.1 GCA_913775005.1 uncultured Achromobacter sp. | reverse complement strand
GCTGGGAACTTCGAGCATGCCGATGGTGCCCACCGAATCGCCGTCGCGCGCGGCGCGCTGTTCGACATACAAGGCCAATTCCGCCGTGGCGGTGGCGGCGTCGCGCCGGCGGTTCATGGGCGTGGTGCCCGCGTGGCAGGCCATGCCGAAAATCTGCGCCTGGTAACGCACGCTGCCGTTGATCGACGTGACGATGCCCAGCGGCAGCCCCATTTCATACAGCACCGGGCCTTGTTCGATATGTACTTCGATAAAGCCCAGATAGCGCGCCGGGTCGCGTTGCAGTTTGGGGATGTCGTCGATGCACAGGCCGGCATGCTGCATGGCTTCGCGCATGGTGATGCCCTGGGCGTCCTTCTGGTCCAGCCATTGCGGTTTGAAGTCGCCGATCAGCGCGCCGGATCCCAGGAACGTGGCGCGGTAGCGCTGGCCTTCTTCTTCGGCAAAGCCGATGACTTCCAGGTGATAGGGCAGGCGCCGGCCCTGGCGATGCAGTTCGCGCACGCAGGCCATTGGCACAAAGATGCCCAGCCGGCCATCGTATTTGCCGCCGTTGCGTACGGTGTCGTAGTGGCTGCCGGTCATCAGCGTTGGGGCGTCCTTGCGGTCGGCGTGATAGCGGCCCACCACGTTGCCGACGGCATCGACCTCGACTTCATCAAAGCCGCAATCGCGCATCCAGTGCGAAATGCGTTGCGCGCAGGCGCGATGCGCCTCGGTCAGATAGGTGACGGTAAGCTGGCCTTTTTCGGCAAAACCCGGGTCGCTATGAATGCTTAGACGTTCATGCCAGTCCCAGATGTCGTTGCCCAGCGTCAGGTCCAGGCCGAATTTGTCCGCGATGCGGATTTCAACGATGCGATGAATGTTGCGCACGGCTTCGTCGATTTCGACATCGGGCGGGTTGTCCAGCCGCCGCGCGAATTCGTCGATGATCTGTTGGCGGTTCAAGCCCGTGCCGCGTGCGCCGCGCACCGCCAGAATGAACGGAAAGCCAAAGCGCGCGTTGTAATCGGTGTTCAGCTGCTGCAAGCGCGCCAGCTCCTCGGGCGAGCAATGCGTCAGCCCCGCCTGGTCTTGCTCTTGCGTGGATTCCGCCGTGAGATCGCGCGCCAGCATGGCCCGGCCGGCCAATTCCGGATGCGCGCGGATCAGCGCCAGCCGGGCTTCGATGTCGGCTTCGTCCAGCACGCGCCGCAGCTGATCTTGCAGATGCGCGATCGAACGGAACGGACGCGCGGCCAAGGCTTGCCGGGCGATCCAGGGCGAATGCTCGTAAAGGCCGTCGAGCATGGAGACGGCGTCATCCAGCGAGGCGGCGTTCAGTTGTTCCAGGGTAAGGGCCATGGTCGGTGACTCACGCGGTGGGAAGGTAGGGGTGGGTGGCTTTCCAATGGCGGGCGATGTCCAGTCGGCGGCACACCCATACGCGGTCGTGGCGGGCGATGTGATCCAGAAAGCGTTGCAGCGCCGTGATCCGGCCGGGCCGGCCCAGCAGCCGGCAATGCATACCGATGCTGAGCATCTTCGGCGCGTCCTCGCCTTCGGCGTACAGCACATCGAAACTGTCTTTCAGGTACTGGAAGAAGGGATCGGCATGCGAATAGCCTTGCGGCAGTGCAAAGCGCATGTCGTTGCAGTCCAGCGTATAAGGCACGATCAGCTGCGGCACGACGGCGCCGTCGCTCTTTTGCACCTGCATCCAGAAGGGCAGGTCGTCGCCGTAGTAGTCGCTGTCGTATTCAAAGCCGCCATAGTCGGCCACCAGACGGCGCGTACGCGGGCTGTCGCGGCCCGTGTACCAGCCCAGCGGGCGGTTGCCGGTCAGCTGCGTGATGGCGTCCATCCCCAAGCGCATGTGTTCGCGTTCGGTGGCTTCGTCAATGTTTTGGTAGTGCACCCAGCGCCAGCCGTGGCAGGCAATTTCGTGGCCGAGTTCGGTGAACGCCGCCGTCAGTTCGGGGTGGCGTTGCAGGGCCATGCCCACGCCAAAAACGGTCAGCGGCAGTTGCCGCTTTTCGAATTCGCGCAGGATGCGCCACACGCCCACGCGCGAGCCGTATTCGTAGATGCCTTCCATGCTGAGATGGCGGTCCGGGTAGCTGGCCGGGTTGAACATTTCAGACAGGAATTGTTCCGACCCGGCATCGCCATGCAGCACCGAGTTTTCGCCGCCTTCTTCGTAATTCAGCACGAATTGCACGGCGATGCGGGCGCGGCCCGGCCACTGGGCATGTGGAGGATTGCGGCCATAGCCGACCAGATCGCGGGGATACGGAAGCGTGGAATCGTAGGGGTTCATGACAAGGCAGTTGGAAGGCCGGCAGGGGCGGCAAGCGTCAGCACGCGGGACGGTTTCATGATGGGCTAAACAATAGCTGGAAAGCAATTAGCTGTATACAATTTATGTACATCATTAAGGATAACCATGACATCGCCCCGCGCGAGCCGGGCGCAAGGAGACAACATTGGGCCTGACCACGCACGTTCTCGACACCATGCACGGCTGCCCGGCGGCGGGCATGGCCGTGGCGCTCTATGCCACCGGCGGCAATCCCACCCTGCTCAGTGAATTCACCTTGAACGATGATGGCCGCAGCGACAAGCCGCTGTTCACCGATCAGACGCTGAAGGTGGGCACTTACCGGCTGGTATTCGATGTGGCGGGCTACTTCAAGCGCCGGGGCGTCGCCTTGCCCGAACCCAATTTCCTGGATCAGGTCAGTCTGGATTTTGGCGTCGCCCACGCCGACCAGCACTATCACGTGCCCTTGCTGGTCAGCCCCTGGAGCTATTCCACCTATCGCGGCTCTTGATCAGGGTTTTCCTGATGCCCTGAAGACGTTCACGTG
>CAJYKY010000290.1 GCA_913775005.1 uncultured Achromobacter sp. | reverse complement strand
AACGCGCCACGCTGACCAATATGACCGCCGAACTGGGCGGACTGACCGGCATCGTGGCACCGGACGCCGAGACCGTGCGCTTCCTGCGCGAACGCCGGGGCGTGCAGGCACACATCGAACCGTGGATGCACAGCGACCCCAGCGCCACCTATGCCGGCACCGTGCGTGTGGATTGCTCGGCGCTGTCGCCCATGGTGGCGGCGCCGGGCGACCCAGGCAACGGCGTGGCGCTGGCTAGTCTGACCGTCCGTCCGCGTATCGACATTGCCTACGGCGGTTCGTGCACCGCCGGAAAACGCGAAGACTTCGACGCCTATCACGAGGTGCTGGCCTGGGCCGTGCAACGCGGCCTGCGCCTGCCTGATGGCGTGACGCTCTACTTGCAATACGGCACCACCGCCGTGCGCGATTATTGCGTAGCGCAAGGTTATGACCGCAGTTTCGCGGCCATCGGCGCGCGCATCTTGCAACCGTCTTGCGGCGCCTGCGCCAACTGCGGGCCGGGTTCGTCCACCGACGCGGGGCAGGTGACCATCAGCGCCATCAACCGGAACTTTCCGGGCCGGTCGGGGCCGGGCAGCGTGTGGCTGGCCAGCCCGCCTACCGTCATGGCCAGCGCGCTGGCGGGCGAGCTTATCTCGTTTGCGGAATTGCAGGCGAGGCACCGGATGTAGGTCACGCCGCCGCCGACGCCACCACCCGCGCACTACCCCCAGACAATCCCAAAGGACTAGGGGTTGTCACCACTTCGCGCGCCGTGAAGCCCAGCTTAACGAAACCTTAATTGGCATCGCCCCGGCCCTGCGTCAGAGTGCGCAACAGAGAAAACGGCCGCCAGACGCCGTCCTCGGGTGGCCGTCATTCGTTACGCCATCAACCCAGCACACCTATCGGATCAAGCCCGGGATACACCGGGTGGCTCGCTATCGGCCGCCGCCCTCTGGCTGCGGCTTCCAACTGTTGGCTTGAGGAGACAACAATGAGCAAGCGCTGGAAAGCGGTACTGGGTGCGGCGGCAATCATGGCGGGAGGCTGGGCGCATGCCGCCGACGCCCCGCCGGACATCAAACTGATGCAGCTGTCCGTCGGCAAGATCGAGCTGGACAAGGGCTTCATGACCGCGATGGTCGACGTGGGCACCAAGATCAAGATCCCCGTCCCGGCCTACGTGATCCAGCACCCGCGCGGGCTGGTGCTGTTCGACACCGGCATGAACCAGGCTACGGCCGACGGCAACTGCGCCAACTATTGGGGCCAGGGGCTGTGCGGCGCGTTCAATTCCATCCAGGGCCGCGACGAAGTGGTCGACCGCCAATTGAAGGCGGCGGGCTTTGACGTCAGCGACGTCAAGTACGTGGTGTATTCGCACTTCCACCTGGATCACGCTGGCAACATCAAAATGTTCCCCAAGGCCAAGCACGTCGTGCAAAAGGCCGAACTGCGCGCCGCCTGGTGGCCCGAAAAATTCCAGCGCGCTGCCTACGTCATGAAGGACTTCGACACCACGCGCGACTACGACTTCATTCAGGTGGAAGGGGACTTCGACCTGTTTGGCGACGGCACCATCGTGCTGCTGGACACCAAGGGCCACACGCAGGGCCACCAGTCCTTGCAGGTGAAACTGAAGAACACCGGCACCGTGCTGCTGGCGGCCGACGCCATCTATACGGGTGAAAACGAAGCCGGCGTGATCCCGGGCATCACGTGGAACACGGCTGCATCCATGCAGGCGATTGACCGCCTGAAGCAGATCCGAGACGCGCGCCAGGGCCAGCTCTGGTACAGCCATGATGCGGAGCAGCACGCGCAAAACGCCAAGACCAAGGTCTTTGACTGAAGCACGGCTGACAAAGGCGTCTTATGCAACCGGCTGTAGCCTTGCACGAGGTCTGCAAGTCGTTCGGACCCCGGCAGGTCCTGCACTCCCTGAGCCTGGCCGTCAGGCCCGGGGAGATCGTGGGCCTGCTCGGGCCGAACGGCAGTGGCAAGACCACCACCCTGCGCCTGATGGCCGGGTTCTACACGCCCGATAGCGGCCGCATCACGATCCGGGGGCGCGAGCCTGCGCCGGGGCGTGGCAATGCCGACATCGGCTACCTGCCCGAACGCGCGCCGCTGTATGACGCGCTAACGGTGATGCAGTACCTGGAGTTCAGCGCGGGCGTGAAGGTGGCGGGCGGGGCGCGTGCGCGCCGTCAGGCCATTGAACGCGCCATTGACGGCTTCGACCTGCAAGCCGTGGCGGGCAACGCCATCGGCCGGCTGTCCAAAGGCCAGCGCCAGCGCGTGGGCCTGGCGCAAGCGGTGCTGAACGATCCGCCTGTGCTGCTGCTGGACGAGGCCACCAACGGGCTGGACCCCGTGCAGATCGTGGAAGCGCGCGCCATGATCCGGCGCTGCGCCGAGGGGCGGGCGGTGGTGTTCAGCAGCCACCTGATGCAAGAGGTGGAAGCCCTGTGCACGCGCATCGCCATCCTGCGCCAAGGCCGGCTGGTCGAAGACGCCGCGCTGGGCGAAGCGCAGGCAGCCTTGCAGCTGCAACTGGCCCTGCCGCTGACGCGGCACGCGGACTTGCGGGCCGCGTTGATGGCTTGTCCTGGCGTGCGCGCCGTGGACGCCATCGCATTGGAAGGCGGGCTGAGCAAGTGGCGCATCAGCTGGGAGACGGGAGCGCCCAACACGACCCCCGACACCGTGCTGCGCATCGTCCTCGCGCATGCCGAACTGCGCGCCGTGCTGTCCTTGCACGACGCCGTTGAAACCCGGCTGCTGGCGGCGCTGGCGCCCAATGACCCTTTGCTGCGGAGGCGCGCATGAAAGGCTTTTCCGCCTTGTATCGAAAGGAACTGCGCACCGACTTCGGCTCCCCCGTCGCGCTGGTGGTCGTGGCCGTGTTCTGGGCGCTGTCCGGCTACCTGTTCAGCTTCAATCTATTCTTTGTCAGCACCGGGCAGATGGTCACCGCGTTTCACAACATGACCATCCTGCTGATCCTGGTGATGCCGCTGGTCAGCATGCGCGCGTTTGCCGAAGAGGCGCGCCAAGGCACGCTGGAACTACTGCTGACCCTGCCGCTGTCAGACGCGACGCTGGTCGCGGCCAAGTTCGCGGCCGGCCTGACGATGCTGGCGCTGATGCTGGCCGGCACCACCGCCGCCGTGCTGCCGCTGGCCTGGTATGGCCAGCCGGACTACGGCCCCATCATCGGCGGCTACATCGGCGTGTTTCTGTACGGCGCGCTGTTCCTGGCGATCGGCATTGCCGTGTCCAGCGCCTGCACCAACCAGATCGTGGCGGCCAGCATGACGTGGGGCATTCTGGTGTTGCTGTGGTTCATCGACTATCCGGCGGCGCTGGATGCCTTTCCCGCCTTGTCGCCGTTGTTCCAGGCGCTGTCGCTGTCCGCGCAGCACGTGGACTTCATCCGGGGCGTGCTGCCCGGCCCGGCCACGCTGACGCTTGCCAGCGTGGCGGTGCTGGCATTGATGGTTGCCGCCGTCAACCTGAAGC
>CAJYKY010000289.1 GCA_913775005.1 uncultured Achromobacter sp. | reverse complement strand
GAACAGCACGTGCTTGTTGGTCGGCACGTAGTCCAGACCGTCGTTGTGCTTCCAGGCCGGCGTCATGCGCGTCGCATCCAGCTGGAAGACGTTCTTCGCGATGAAGCGGCTGTAATAGCGGTATGCGATCAAATAAACGCACACGGCGGCAATCACCACCCAAAGCGCGTTGATGGTCTCGCCCCTGGCCAGCGCTACGGTGCCCAGCGCAAACGCGCCCAGTACCGCAACCGCCAGCCAGACCAGGTGCTGACCCAGTCCCTTACTGCTGGTATGCATAAGTGCTCCTCTTGCCTCCCGCCATGCTTGTGGCGTGAAACGCTTTTCTCGTCCCGCGGAAGGCAGACTCATTGTTGTGGGGTGGCAGGCGCGATAAGCGCCCGCACTGCGTCAAGTTGACGCGGGCGTTAGTATTTCTTTTTGCCCCACGCCCAACAAGCGCGGAACTACGCAAGCCCCGTACGTGTTAATACGCAATGCGCCGCAGCATATTTCTGTGGGAATCGTAAAATCCCGTCCATCGATTGATATTGCCTCTGGGGCCGCGGCCTTGGTGCGCCGCAGCAATCCCCATTTGGCCCCCAATTCCACGTCATGAAGCTGCGCCTGAAAATCCTGCTGCTTGCCGCAGTCCCCCTGTTGGTGGCCGTTGCCGCCATCACGGTGGCGGTCTACGTGCAGGGCTTGCAATTGGCCCAGCGCGAAAAGCAGGTGGTTGAAAGCGCATGGCTCGCCAGCAAGGAAGGCGAGCTGCGTCATTACGTCAGCCTCGCCTACAGCGCGGTGGCGCCCTTGCAGGCCGCAGGCGACGACGCCGCCACGCGCGAGCGCGCGCTGGAATTGCTGGCGCAGATGGAATTCGGCCACGACGGCTACTTCTTCGTCTATGACCTGCAAGGCCGCAACCTGATGCACCCGCGCCAGCCGGAGCTGGTGGGCCAGGAATTATGGAATCTGCGCGACACGCGCGGCCAGCCGGTCATCCAGAACCTGTTGACGGCGGCGCGGCGTGGCGGCCAGCAAGGCGAAGTGGTCCATTACCTATGGGAAAAGCCGTCCACGCACCAGACCATGGAAAAGCTCGGCTACGTGGTGGTGCTGGAGCGTTGGGGCTGGATGCTGGGCACCGGCATCTATCTGGATGATGTCGAGCAGGCGCTGGAACGCATCGACGCCGCCGCGCAGGCCAACATACGCAGCATGTTCGCGTGGGTGGCCGGCATTGCCGCCGTGTCGATCCTGGGCGTGGCCGCCTGCGGCCTGGCGCTGAACATCAGCGATCACCGGCAGTCTGACGCCAAGCTGCGGCTGATGGCCCAGCAATTGGTGCGTTCGCAGGAAGACGAGCGGGCGCGGCTGTCGCGCGAACTGCATGACGGCATCAGCCAGGTCCTGGTGTCGATCAAGCTATCGCTTGAAGCCGCACGCGAACGGGTGCGGCAATCGTTGCCGGCCGATCCGCAGGCGCTGGCGCATATCGACAAGCCGCTGGGCGGCGCGCTGGACCGCTTGAATACGGCCGTGGGTGAAGTGCGGCGCATCTCGCACAACCTGCGCCCCACCCTGCTGGACGACCTGGGCCTGCCCGCCGCGCTGGAACACCTGGGACGGGAATTCGCCATCCCCAGTGCCGACGGCGCGCCGCCGCTGGCCGTGCGCCTGTACACCACCGGCCAGCCGGTCAAGCTGCCCGATGCCTACGTGACGGCGCTTTTCCGCGTCACGCAGGAAGCGCTGACCAACGTCATCCGCCATGCGGGCGCCTCGCGCGCCGACATGACACTGGCCTATGGCACCCACGATCTGCGCCTGACCATCAGCGATGACGGCTGCGGGTTTGACTTTGCCGATGTGCAGGAAGACCCGCGCCGCGGCATTGGCCTGCGCAATATGCGCGAACGCATGAACGCCCTGTCCGGCCACCTGAGTTTTCATTCCGGCCCCCAAGGCACCACCTTGCAGGCCTGGCTGCCGCTGCCCAGCGCCCCCTCTACCGCAACGATTCCCGCATGAACGACACGCCCGACGCCATCCGACTCCTGCTGATCGACGATCACCCCCTGGTGCGCGACGGGCTGCGCCTGCGCCTGGAAACCGTGCCGCGCCTGCGGGTGGTGGGCGAAGCCGGCAACGCCGCCGCCGCGCTCGCGTTCCTGGCCGCGTGCCAGGCCGATGCGCCCGACGGCGACACGCTGCCCCACCTGATACTGATGGATTTGAATATGCCCGGCGTGGGCGGGCTGGAACTGACCGCGCAGCTGCATGAAAAGTATCCGCAGATTGCCGTGCTGGTGCTGTCGATGCACGACAACCCGGAATACATGGTGCAGGCCGTGAAGGCGGGCGCGCGCGGCTATCTGCTCAAGGACGAGCCGGCCGAAGAGATCATCACCGCAATCGGCGCGGTGATGGCCGGGCGCAGCTACTTCAGCGCCGCCGCCGCGTTGCGCCTGTCTTCCGCCAGCGCCCCGGCCACCTTGCTGACCCAGCGCGAACGCGACGTGCTGCGCCACATCGCCAGCGGTCAGGCCAATAAACAGATTGCCCAAGCCTTGGGACTATCGGTGCGCACCGTGGAAACCCATCGCCTGAACATCAAACGCAAGCTCGGCATCGACGGCCAAGCCGAACTGATCAAATACGCGGTCGAGAACCGCGGGGTTTGAGCCACGGTCTGCCACGCTTGCCGCGCTGCGGTAGACTTGCCCCCATTACCGCGTCCCGCACGCAAACCGACACACCAACACGCCACACTGAACGCGCTGCCCCAGGAGTCCCCCATGTCATTGGAAAAGAACTACACCGAAATTCTCGAAGCACTGGGGGAAGACCCGTCCCGCGAGGGCCTGGCCGACACGCCCGCGCGCGCCGCCAAGGCCATGCGCCACCTGTGCCGGGGTTACACGCAGAACCTGGACGAAATCGTCAACGGCGCGCTGTTCACGTCGGACACGCGCGAAATCGTGCTGGTCAAGAACATCGAACTCTACTCGCTGTGCGAACACCACATGCTGCCGTTCATCGGCAAGGCCCACGTGGCCTACCTGCCCGCCGGCAAGGTGCTGGGCCTGTCCAAGGTGGCGCGCATTGTTGAAATGTTTGCGCGCCGCTTGCAGATTCAGGAAAACCTCAGCCGCCAGGTGGCTGAAGCCGTGCAGCAAGTGACGGGCGCGGCCGGCGTGGCCGTTGTGATCGAAGCGCAGCACATGTGCATGATGATGCGCGGGGTTGAAAAGCAGAATTCGTCGATGGTCACCTCGGTGATGCTGGGCGAATTCCACGACAACCCCTCCACGCGCGCCGAATTCCTGAGCCTGATTCGCTGATTTACACGCAAACGCCTTGACGGGCGGCAGGGCCACACGGCCTTGCCGCCCGTTTTGTTTGGGCCGTCACGGCGACCATCGGCGATTCAAATCGCCTAATTGGCCCCCACCCTGCCCCTTGCTTTGCCGTATGCCCGCTGCAAAGCCGCAGCAATCACACAACCATCGCACAGCACGGCTTTTTGCGCGGCGAATGTGGCTGCCAGACGCCCGCAATGCATCGAATTGGAACGCCGCAAATCGCCGCCACTTGCGGCCGTCATCGACGCTTCCACTCGCGTCCACCTGCACTACATTGAAGTTGTTCGCAGCCCCCTCACAATCATTACGCGGCGAACCACGGTGCGGTGATCGAAGTCCGCCACAGCCTTTGAGAGCCATTGCCGTGAGATGTCTGGTTGTTGTTTGTGTTGCAGTTGTCGCAGCAGTACCGGTGACGCCGCCTTCCCCCCCGATCTGGCGCACCGGCAGCAGCAGCTTTCCCCGGCCGGCCCTGCCAGCTGGCCGGGGTATTTTTAATAGTCCTCTCATTCACAAAGACGTTATTAGCCGTCAGCATGACGGGTCGCCTGGCGCGAACGTTCGACCGCGAAGTTCGACCCCGAATTCCCGGCGCGCCAGTTCGTGTGCAAAACGCCATCAAGGTGCTGTTCTGGCTGTATCGCAGCAGCAAACCCGGGCGTCCATTCGATGCTGTAGCCCATGA
>CAJYKY010000288.1 GCA_913775005.1 uncultured Achromobacter sp. | reverse complement strand
CGCCGGGCTTGGCTTCCACCACCACCGGCTGCTTCAGCGCCTTGGCCAGCGGTGCGGCGATCAGGCGGGCAAAGATATCGCCACCAGCGCCGGCGGACCCGGCCACCACCAGCCGGATCGGGCGGTCCGGCCAGTCGTTTGGTGCGGCTAAGGCGTTGACGCCCAGGCTCATCAGCACGCCGGCGATCAGGATCGCGCGTCTGGCGGGAAGGGGATGGCTCATGTCAGTGTCTCCAGAATGTTTGAATTATTGGAACTATCAAATTCTAGGTAGCCCGACCGGATTGGCTATAGCTGAACGCGCAGATCAGAACTGCGGAATAAGCGCGAATCGATGGCATCGCGATCGATACACTTTTACGGGGGACAACCAACAACCATCACGCCATGCTTCACGCCATCCGCCGTCGTTTTCTGCTGGGCAGTGCTGCACTTTGCGCACTCATGTCATTTGCCGCCGCCGCGCAAACCCCCTATCCGGACAAACCCGTCAGGCTGGTGGTGCCGTACCCGCCGGGCGCGGCCACCGACTCGATCTCGCGCGCTTTCGCGCAGCAGTTGGGGACGATCATGGGGCAGACCGTCGTGGTGGAAAACCGGCCCGGTGCGGGTTCGGCCATTGGCATCACGGCCGTCAAGAGCCGGCCGGCGGACGGGTACACCTTGCTGGTGCACGCCGAAGGGTTCTACAGCGCCAAATTCACCACGCCGGGCGCGGGCTACGAGTTTTCGGATTTCGAAATCCTGGCGCCACTGGGGCAAAGCAGCTACGCCTTCATCGTGCCGGCAGACCGGGGGTGGAACCAGCTTGATGACGTGAAGCGCGTCAACCGCGAACTGGATATCGGGGTGGCCGACCTGGGCGTAGGCACGTATTCCGCGCTGGCGGAAAAACTGGCCTCGGGGCTGGGGGTGCAATATCGGCCCATTCCGTTCAAGGGCGGCGCCGAGGGGCTGACGGCCATTCTGGGCAGCCAGATCGACGGCTACTTCACCACCATCGGCACCACGCAGACGGTCAAGGACAACCCGCATGTGAAGGTGCTGGCCTACACCGGCCGGCCGGGAAGCACGAGCCAGCTGCCGGGGGTCAAGACGTTCGCCGAGCTTGGCGTTCCCGGCATGGTGTTCCACAGCAGCTATAGCGTGGCCGTGCGCACGGGCCTGCCCGAACCGATCCGCACGCAGCTGGCGAAGTACGTGGAACAGGCCGCCACGTCAGAGGCGATGAACAAGGCGCGGCGCGAGCTGTATCTGGATGCCTATCGCGGAACGCTGGACGAATACAAGCAAGAACAATTGCAGCTGGCCGATGCGTTCGAGGCCAGCGCAAAGCAGCGCAAGAAAGAGTAGCGGCGCTATTCGGGGCGGTGGCAGACGGCTTCGACGTTGTGCCCGTCAGGCCCGCGCACGAAGGCCGCGTAATAGTTCGGATGGTAGTGCAGGCGCAAGCCCGGGGGGCCGTTGTCGATGCCGCCGGCCGCAATGGCGGCCTGATAGAACGCGTCGACCTCCGCGCGCGAATTCGCCGCGATGGCGATGTGCATCGGCGCGGCGACGGTGCCATTGGCGTACAGCCACAACGACGGCTTGCCGGCCTTGCCCAGCCCCACGCTGGCAGGTCCGTTCATGGCCAGATCCACGCCCAGCGGGCGCAAGGCCTGAAGAAAGAACTCCCGGCTTTGATCGATGTTGCTCACGCCAAAACCAATGTGATCGAACATGCTTTATCTCCGTTGAGACTGCGCGTCGAATGATACTCGCATGTCTCCCCGGCTGAGCAGCACGGCCAGCGCCAACACAGCCACCCCGCTCAAGGCGACGAACGCCGAGGCGTAGCCAAAGTGCTGGGCAAGCGAACCGGCCAAGGCCGGGCTTAGCGCGGCGCCCACGCCCTGTATCGCCATGACGGCGCCCAGGCCCGCGTTGACGTGGCCGCTGCCGCGCAGAATGGACGCGACCAGCCCCGGGATCGCCACGCCCAGCAGCCCGGCGCCGATGCCATCCATGATCTGCACCGGAATCAAGGCAAAGGGTGATGCCCAGGTGGCGGCCACCATGCCGCGCAGCGGCAGCACCAGGCAGGCCAGCGCGACCAGGCGCCAATAGCCATGCTGCTTGGCATAGCGACCCGCTAACAGGGCAACGGGAATCATCGCCAATTGCGCAACGATGATGGTCAGCGCCGTAAACGCGCTGGGGTCGGCCTGACCGCGTGAAATCGTGGCTTGTCCCAGCAGCGGCAGCATCGCCGCATTGCCCAGGTGAAACAGCATCATCGTGAGAGCCAGCCGGCGCAGCGGCCCCGACCGCGCCAGTACGCGCCAGCTGGACGGCGCGGCTGCGGGCGTGGCGTCTTGCGTCGGCGGGCCGGCGTCCAGACCGCGCGCGACGTTGTTGTCGATATCGCCGGGACGAATGACACGCAGGTAGTAAAACGCGCCGAAGGGCATCACCGTCATCAGCACGAAGACGGCGGACAGGCCCCAGTAATACCCGGCCGCGCCTGCCAAGGCCGCGGCCACGACGTTGCCGGCGTGGTTCCAGGCTTCGTTCAAACCCAGCTGCCTGGCCAGGCCTTTCGGCCCGACGATGCCCAGCGTCAACCCCATGATGGCGGGTCCGAACATCGCGCCCACCACCGCCGCAAGAATCTGCGTGATGACGGCCACGCTGGCGGTGGGCATGGCCCACAGCGCGACGTTGGTGCCAATCAACGCCAACGACGCGCCGGCCAGCAGGCCGCGCTTCTGGTGCGACGCGTCCACCCACGCACCCATGGGCGTGGTGGCGATCATGCCGGCCAGGCCGGCAATCGTCATCAGATAGCCGATGTCGTCGGCCTGCCAGCCATGGCTGAGCAGAAACACGCCCAGAAACGGGCCGAGCCCGTCACGGACGTCGGCCAGGAAGAAGTTGACGCCGGCCAGGCCGCGTTGCGGGGCGGGGTTCCGTTCTGCGGTCTGCATGATGGGTCGCCGGTTAGGGGGGCGCTTCAGGAGGTCGCTTCAGGGGGCGCTTCAGCGGGCGCGGTCGTACAGCGGTTGCAGCGACGACAGGGTGGTGCCCAGGCTCAGCGCCTCGATCGACACGCCGACGTCATTGCGCGTGCCCACGCCATCGGCGGCGAACGGCGCGCCCGGTTGCACCGGCACCCGCAGGCTGTCGGGCGGGAAGCGGACGATGCTGCCGTCGGTCAGGATGACGCCATTGGCTTCACCGCGCGGCCCCGTCAGCACCGCATCAACCTTGCCTTCGACCTGCTGCGGACGCAGCGCCTGCGCACGCAAATGCGGCGGCAGCGGGCGGCCGACGCCGACTGCCGGGGGCTGGTCATAGACGGTTTGGCCATTGGTGGTGTTGACGATGGCGTCCGCCTTGACGGTGCCGGGCGATTCCACGCGGCCGATGATGCGCACGGCATCGCCCGGCTTGGCGGCAGCGGTCAGCGCGGCGGACAGGTGTGGCGGAAACTTGAC
>CAJYKY010000287.1 GCA_913775005.1 uncultured Achromobacter sp. | reverse complement strand
CCGGCAATGGACGGATGCGGATGGCGTGCTGGACTATCTGGTCTTCGCGCGCAAGTACGTGATGGCGTGCGAGGACCGGTTCGGCATCGACGCAGTGGAATCGCTGCTGGACTCCTGCCATGCGCTGTCGCATCACGGGGTAGACCGCTACAAGCGGCCGGCGCCAATGTCGTTCAAGGAAGAGGCCGCGCGCCAAGCCGAGCGCGAGGAACACGCGCGATTGCAATACAACGACTTGTGGCGCACGCTGCCTCGGCTTGAAGCCGACAAGGGCATGCGGGTCGGCGCATCGGTGTTCCCGCCAGAGCCTGAAGAAAACCTGCTGTACTTCATTGAGAAGTACTCACCGCGCCTTGCGCCGTGGCAAAAGGAACTGGTGCGCATCGTTCGCAAGATCGCCCAGTACTTCTATCCGCAAACCCAGACCAAGGTCATGAACGAAGGCTGGGCAACGTTCTGGCACTACACCATCCTGAACCGGCTGCACGAGAAGGGGCTCGTCAACGACGGCTTCATGATGGAGTTCCTGCAAAGCCACACCAACGTCGTCAGCCAACGCGGCTTTGATGAACGCGGCTACGGCGGCATCAACCCGTACGCGCTGGGCTTTGCGATGATGACGGATATCCGCCGCATCTGCGAAGCGCCCACGCCCGAGGATCGCCGCTGGTTTCCCGATATAGCCGGGGGCGATTGGCTGAAGACGCTGGACTTCGCGATGCGCAATTTCAAGGACGAGTCGTTCATTTCGCAATACCTGTCGCCGCGCCTGATCCGGGAATTCCGCTTCTTCGCCATTTCCGATCATCAGTCGAACCCCAAGCTGGAAGTGGCCGCCATCCATAACGATGAAGGCTATCGCGACATCCGCCGCCTGCTGGCCGCGCAACACAACCGCGACAACCAGGTGCCGGATATCCAGGTGCTGCGATTCAATCGCGATTCGGACCGGTCGCTGGTGTTGCGTCACTTGAAGAGCCGGAGCCGGCCGCTGGCGGGCGACGATGCCGAACAGGTGATGAAGCATCTGGCACGGCTGTGGGGCTTTAAGGTCCGGCTGGAAGAAACGGAACCCGACGGCACCATCAGTTCGTACCGGGAACAGGAAGCGCCGGCTGCCGCCTTGTGATGTAGCGGCAGCGGCTTGGGAAGAGGGGCGCCGTTGTGCGTCCCTTTTTTATGCCGGCTTGTGCCTGCTGCCGAGAATCTGCTAGAATCGCGGATTCGCAAATTTCCCAACGCATTAGCCGTGCTGATTTACGCATAGCTTGCGGCGGGTGCAGCGATTAGGACATGTGGCCGAGCGGTTGAAGGCGCACGCCTGGAAAGCGTGTATACGTCAAAAGCGTATCGGGGGTTCGAATCCCCCTCTGTCCGCCAAGAATCAGTCGAGCATTGCCGCGCAATGCTACGAAACCCGCACTAGCTCTGGCTGTGCGGGTTTTTTTTGCCCGGGCCAGCCCAGCCGCTGCCGCGCCGTGATCTTTTTCGTCCTACCAAGCAAAAGGCCCTCGAACTCGTGGAGTGCGAGGGCCCTTTGGTTTCTGCGGTCGAACTACAGATATCGCAGTGTGAAGGTCACCGAGCCGTCGATGGGAATTTCTTGGGCGCTGGGTAGCGTGACGGATTTGTTCAACAGCGCCAAAACGGCCAGGCTGATGGACACGCTTTTGATCGGGACCACGGCCGTTGGGGTGCCAAATGAATACTCGTGCGTGGGATTCAGGTTGATGGTCTCGTCGGCAGAGTCAACGGGCCAACTGGCGATGCTGCCAAGGGGCCGCGCCAAAAACCGCGTCGCACCGGCGACGGGGCCTTTCCCGTCAATCAACGACGAGTGGGCGCGAAGCAGTAGCACGACGGAACCGATCTTGATGTTGTCTATCCGGCCGAGACCCCAGGCGTGCCGGGGGGCGTTGCCGGGATGCTGATAGGGCCAGGGCATTCCGTCCGCTGTGGCTTCAGTCTGCGTGATGGCGGAATCCGGACGGTTGTCTTGCACCACAAAGGCCACGCGCGTGGGGCCCGCACACGTGATGTCGAAGTTGGCGCGCCGTTCTGCCAGCAAGGTGCCACTGGCTTCCAGGCTGCGGTGCGGGAGATCGCCGAAATTCACCTGACTGGATGCGTCGAACGCGGCATTGCAAGCAGGCGGCGTGATTTGTCCGCCCACTGTCAGGGTGGCTTTAGGATTGCCGGCTTGCGCACTGCTCAAAACGGTGAGCAGCGCGCATGCCCATAGGCATGGCAGTGTTTTGATCATATGCGCGGAGCGAGTATGGGTCCGAGGAAACTAAGACGTTGGCGCTACAGATAGCGCAACGTGAAAGTGATCGAACCGTTCAAAGGAATTTCATCTGCGTGGGGCAGGGTGGACGGCATGCCGATCATTGCCCGCAAGCCCATACCCAGTTGAACGTGCTGAACGGGCGCGGCGGGCCCCCCTGCCGGGCCGAATGAATATTCGAAGCCCGGGTTCAGATTCATCGAATAGTGTGAAGACGAGATCGCCCATCCGCTGGTGCCTGTTGGGCGCGCGAGGATCTTCTGCGTGCTGGCTTCTGTGAGTTTGGTACCGTCGATGCTCGTGGTATCAGGTGTAACCAGCGTGATCAAAGCGCCCGTCTTGATGTCTGCACCGTTCGCATAGCCCAGACCCCACGAGTATTTGTCTATGGTCACACTTTGGTATGGCCAGTCCAGGTGGGGCGCTTCTGCCATCGTGATGCCAGAGCCTGCTCGGTTGTCGTGAGCGACCACGCTGACGCGAGTGGGGCCGCCGCAGTCGATATGAAGAATCGAATTCTTGATTTCGAACTGCGTGCCGTTGGGCGCGAGAGAGCGGAACGGAATCGTGCCGAAGTCAATGGTCGCGTCGCCGTCGAATTGCGCGTTGCACGCGGGGGGCGTCAGTTTCCCCGTAACGGTGAGGTTGTTGCTCGCCATTGCATTGGATGCGGTTGCCAGCGCGACCAACGCGATGCCGAGATTCAGATGGGTAGTCATGGACTGTCCTATTGCTGTGCATGCCGCGACGTGGCGGCAGTGACCGAATAGGCTCCGGTGTGCTTTAAAAGCGATTAAAGCCCCCCTAACAAGTCATGGGCTTGCCACCAGAGCGTTCGGTGATCGGTGATGGAAGGCGCCACAGCGCCCTCGGAGGTATTACAGATAGACCAGCGAGATGGTGGCGCTGCCATCAAGGGGAATGGCGGCGGTGGTCGGCAGTTCGGCA
>CAJYKY010000286.1 GCA_913775005.1 uncultured Achromobacter sp. | reverse complement strand
CTCCCATCCCCCCCTTCGAAACGGATTGAAATTCTCTTCTGCGCGCAACGCTTCCCTACGCCCCCAGTTTTATAAGAGTAATTCTCATTAAATGTTAGAATCCGCGGCTTCAAATCGAATCCCGCATGGACAGTCAACCCACCCCTCGGCGTCGTGCCTATTGGCTCAAAACGCTGCATCAATGGCACTGGATCAGCTCGGCCCTGTGCCTGCTGGGGATGCTGTTGTTCGCCATCACCGGCCTCACGCTGAATAACGCGTCGCATATTGAATCGAAGGCGGTGGTCACCACCCGCCAGGCGCAACTGCCCGACCCCATCCTCAAGCAATTGTCCGCACCTGCCGGCCAGAAGAAGGCGCCGCTGCCCGCTAGCGTGGCGCAATGGCTGGACGACAGCCTGGACGCCGGCACGGCCGGCAAGCCGGCGGAATGGTCTGCGGGCGAAGTCTATCTGTCGTTGCCGCGCGCAGGCGGTGACGCGTGGTTATCCATTGATCTGGCCAGCGGCGACGTCGAATACGAACGCACCGATCGCGGCTGGGTCTCGTACCTGAATGACTTGCACAAAGGCCGCAACACCGGCCTGGCCTGGAGCTGGTTCCTGGACATCTTCGCCGTCGCCTGTCTGGTCTTTTCGTTGACCGGGCTGGTTCTGCTGAAGATGCATGCCGGCAACCGCAGCGCGACCTGGCCCATGGTGGGCCTGGGCGTCGTGATTCCCGTCGTGCTTGCCCTGCTCTTCATTCACTGATTCCATCGATCCGCCCCTGGAGAATTCCATGCGCAAACTGTTGTTGTCGGCGTTGGTCGCCGGCGCAATCGCCCGAACGGCCAACGCGGCCGATATCGGCCTGTCCATTGAAGTGCCGCGCCTGGATGTGGCCGAGTACCACCGCCCCTACGTGGCCATCTGGATCGAAAACACCGATCAAAGCGTGGCGACTGATCTGGCCGTCTGGTATGACGTCGCCAAGAAGAACAACGAAGGCACCGAGTGGTTGAAGGACATGCGCCAATGGTGGCGACGCAGCGGCCGCAACCAGCAATTCCCGGTGGACGGCGTCAGCGGCGCGACCAAACCGGTGGGCAAGCACGCACTGAGTTTTGACGCGGCGTCCAAGCCGCTGTCCACGCTCAAGCCGGGTCAGTACGCGGTCGTGGTTGAGGCCGCACGCGAAGTCGGCGGCCGTGAGCTGGTGCGCATTCCGTTCCAGTGGCCGCCGCAAAAGGCCGAGCAGCTGAGCGCGCGCGGTGAGCATGAACTGGGCGCCATTGCGCTTGACCTGAAACCTTAAATGATTCTGCACGCAAGGAACGCAACCATGAATGCACGCCTGAAAGCCACCCTGACCTCTGCCGCCAAACTGGCCGCCGCGCTGGCGCTGAGCCTGCCCTACGCCGCCCACGCGCATGACGTGTGGATGGTGCCGTCTTCCACCGTGCTGTCGGGCACCGACAGCTGGGTCACGGTTGACGCCGCCGTGGGCAACGACAAGTTCTATTTCAACCATGCGCCGCTGCGCCTGGACGGCCTGACCGTCGTCGCCCCGGACGGCAGCACCGCCGAAGCGGAAAACATCAATCGCGGCAAGCTGCGCAGCACCTTCGACCTGCAACTGAAGCAAAGCGGCACGTATCGGGTGGCGGTCGTCAACGACGGCGTGTTCGCGCGCTGGAAAGAAGACGGAAAGAACAAGCGCTACTTTGGCAAGGTGGAAGGCATGGCCCAGGCCGTGCCCGCCAACGCGCAAGAGCTTGAGGTATCGCAAAGCCTGGGCCGCGTGGAAACCTTCGTGACCGCCGGCAAGCCGAGCACCGTCAAACCCGTGGGCCGCGGCCTGGAGCTGGCGCCCGTGACGCATCCCAACGATTTGTTTTCCGGCGAAGAGGCCACGTTCCAGATGCTGGTGGACGGCAAGCCCGCCGCCGAACTCGAGGTCAACGTCGTGCCGGGCGGCAGCCGCTATCGCGACAAGGTGGGCGAGATCAAGCTCAAGACCGACAAGGACGGCAAGTTCGCCGTGAAGTGGGCGCAGCCCGGTCTGTACTGGATCGAAGCCGGCCTGGAAGACGCCAAGGTCTCGGTGCCGCAAGCCAAGAAGCGCCGCCTGTCCTATGCCGGCACCGTCGAAGTGCTGCAACCCTAAGCCGGCCCGCGCGTGACCAAGCCCGCCTCGTACGCGCAGCAAGGCTCGACAGCGCCTGTCGTGCGCGTCACCTATGGCGCCATGCCCGCCGCGCCGCGTGCGCTAGCGGCGCTGGCCGGGGCGACGATGGGCACCACGTGGTCCGCGCGCATGGCGCTGCCCGCCGGCTGCGGCGACGCGGCGGCGCGGCGCGCGATCCAGGCCGCGCTGGATGAGGTTGTGGCGCAGATGAGCACGTGGGAGGCCGGCTCGGACATCACGCGGTTCAATCAATCTGCACCCGGCTGGCAACAGCTTCCCGAAGGGTTTTTCCAGGTGCTGAGCCACGCCTTGGCGTTGGCCAAGGATAGCGACGGCGCGTACGACCCGACCGTGGGGCCGCTGGTGAACGCCTGGGGTTTCGGCCCGCATCAACGTGCGTTCGAGCCGCCGTCCCCCGCCGCTGTCGAGGCCGCGCGTGCGCGTTGCGGCTGGCAGCGCATCGAGCTTGACGCAGACCGCCAGGCCGCGCGCCAACCGGGCGGCGCGTATATCGACTTGTCATCCATTGCCAAAGGCTATGGCGTGGACCGCGCGGCCATGGCGCTGGATGCGCTGGGCATCACGCAATACCTGGTGGAAGTGGGCGGTGAATTGCGCGCGCGCGGCACCCGGCCTGACGGTCAGCCGTGGCGCGTGGCCATCGAAGTGCCGGACGCCAGCGATGCGCATGCGCTGGCCTTGCCGCTGCAAGACCGCAGCATTGCCACATCGGGCGACTACCGCCGCCACGCGGGCAGCGGCGACGCGCGCTACGCCCACACCATCGACCCGCGCACCGGCCAGCCCGTGCGCAACAACGTCGCGTCCGTGTCCGTGTTGCACCCGGTCTGCATGCAGGCCGATGCGCTAGCCACGGTACTGACCGTCTTGGGCGAGGCCGATGGCCTGGCGTACGCGCGCCGCCACGGCTTGGCCGCCCTGTTCATCCTGCGCAACGCCGACGCCTGGCGCGTCATCGCCACCCCGGCGTTTCAGGCGCAGGCGCAACTCGACTGATCGCATGAGCCAGAATCGTTTGATCGCTGCGGCGTGCGTGATGGGGCTGTGGCTGCTGCTATGCCTGTGGGCCTGGCGCCGCGCCCGCCGCCACGAGGCACGCCAGGCGCAAGCGCTGCTGGCCTTGAACGCCCCCGCGCCGGACGACACGCTGCTGGTCGCCTACGCCTCACAAACGGGCTACGCGGAATTGCTGGCCGCGCAGACGGCGGAATCGCTGCGCGCGGGCGGCCTGACGGTGCGCGTGGCCTCGCTGGAACAGCTGGACACCGCGCGGCTGTCGGCGTACCGGCGCATGCTGTTCGTTATCAGCACCTATGGCGAGGGCGATCCGCCCGACGCCGCCGCCGCGTTCGCGGGGCAGATGCAGCGGAGCGAGTCCGTCACGATGGCAATGGCGGCGCTCAGCGGCTATGCGGCGGACGCGAAGGCCGCCGCCGCGGCGCTCGCGGCAACGCACACGCTTCCTGATCCCGCTCGCCCGCTGACCGGCACGCAATACGCTGTGCTGGCGTTGGGCGATCGTGAGTACGCGCAGTTTTGCGGCTTTGGCCATCGGCTCAACGACTGGCTGCACGCGCAAGGCGCAACGCCGCTGTTCGATCTGGTGGAAGTCGACAACGACGATCCGGCCGCGCTGCGCCATTGGCAGCATCACCTGGGCCTGCTGGCCGGCCGCAGCGACCTGCCGGATTGGCAAGCTCCCGTCTACGAACCCTGGCGGCTCACGCAGCGCCGCCTGCTCAACCCGGCAAGCCAGGGCGGCCCCTGCTACCTGCTGACCTTGACGCCGCCCCCCGGCCAGACGGCGCAATGGCTCGCCGGCGACATCGCGGAAATCGGCCCCCGGCACGAACGCGGCGGGCCTTTGCTCGCGCATCGCGAGTATTCGATTGCGTCCATGCCTGAAGACGGCGCCATCCAGCTGCTGGTGCGTCAGATGCGCGGCGCCGATGGCGGTCTGGGCGTGGGCAGCGGATGGCTGACGCATATTGCCCACGTGGGAGATCAGATCGATCTACGCGTGCGCACCAACCGTAATTTCCACGCGCCCACCGATGACCGGCCGCTGGTGCTGATCGGCAACGGCACCGGGCTCGCTGGGCTGCGCGCGTTGATCAAAGCGCGCCGCGCGGCCGGGCATCGCCGCAACTGGCTGCTATTCGGCGAGCGCAACGCCGCGCACGATGCCTTCTGCGCCGACGAAATCGCCGCGTGGCGCGAAGACGGCACGCTGGAACGCGTTGATACCGTGTTCTCACGCGATCAGGCCGACCGCCGCTACGTGCAGCATCGTCTGCTTGAAACCGCCGATATCCTACGCGCCTGGGTCGCGGCAGGCGCCGCCGTGTATGTCTGCGGCAGCCTGCAAGGCATGGCGGCGGGCGTGGACGCCGCGCTGCAAGACATTCTTGGCGACGACACCCTGCAAGCGCTGCAACACAGCGGCCGCTACCGGCGCGACGTTTACTGACGGCGAGCGGTTCCGTCTCGGTACAGCTGGACTGAGCACAACCGGTCTCACTGCGACCGGTTCTTCCGCCGCCCGCCCCTATTGCAGCTTGATCTGCGCGCGATCGATCACCGTCTTCCAGCGATCGCGTTCCGCACGGATCTGCTCGCCAAATTGCTCCGGCGTATTGCCCAACGGGAACGCGCCCGTCTCTTCCATCTTGGCCGCTGTGGCCGGGTCGCGGACCGCTTGGGCAAACGCCTGCGCCAGCTTGTCGCGCACATCGGCCGGCATGCCCGCCGGGCCCACCACCCCATACCAGGCCGTGACGTCGTAGTCCTTATAGCCTTGCTCGGCAAACGTGGGCACATCGGGCAGGCGCGGATTGCGCTGGGCGCCCGTGATCGCCAGCGCATGCAGGTGCTGGCTCTTGACGTACGGCAGCGTCGACGGGAAGTTGTCGAAGATGACCGGCACCACGCCCCCCACCGTATCCGTCAGCGCGGGCGCCGAGCCGCGATACGAAATGCTGTTCATC
>CAJYKY010000285.1 GCA_913775005.1 uncultured Achromobacter sp. | reverse complement strand
CCAACGTCAGCGCGGCCATCGGGCCCGTCATGACCCAGGCGCTGAACGCGATCGGCGACCGCGCCGCCGCGCTGAGCTCGGCGGTGGACACGCTGTTCTCGCTGCCTGATGTGAAGCAGGCCAACATTCCGTCCGTCGCCGGCGCCATTCTCAGCATGCCGGGCTTGTCATCGTCGTCCGTGCCGGGCGTGATCGGCGCCATCCTGCAATCACCCACGCTCGCCACCGAAACGCTGCCCAAGGTCGCCGAGGTGTTGATGAAGATCCCCGGCGTGGCGGACTCACCGCTGCCGCAGATCGCGCGTGACGTGCTGGACACCATCGGCCTCGGCCCCGTGGCGCGCACCCAGGGCACCAATCTTCCCGGCGGCACGCCGGCCCCGTCAGGCTCGGGGCGTGTGGTGCCAAGTGTGTCAACCTATCGCGGCCGCCAGGACGGCGCGCGCTTGCAGTACGTCAACCTGGAGCAAGTGGACGAACGCTGGAATGACGGCAATGCGCTGACGACCACCGAGCGGCAGACGCGCCGCCCGCGCATCCATGTGGAATTCAACCGCCCGGGTCAGCACCGCTTCACGATCACCGTCAAGGCCGACACCGGCAACATCGCCTATTCGAGCCGCGAGCGCGGCCGCCGCGCGAGCTATCAGGAACCGCACGCCAACCCGCGCAGCTACACGACAAATGCCGATGGCACGCGCATCGTTGACGACATCGACCTGCCGGCCGCCGGCCGCAACGTCTACCTGTTCGAAGTGCGTGACGAACGTGGTCAGCTGATCAAGACGGAACGCGTCGAGACCGCGCGCCGCCTGTACATCCAGGAAGTGATGTGCATGAGCTCGCACCCCGCCGGCCACCTGGCCGACGTCACACCGGTGACGGCGGAGTTCGCGTTGCACGGCATCGACATGATCCAGCTGCCGCGCCTGCAATTCCGTGGCCGATCGGCGGTCGACGCGGCCGACGACGTCGACTCGCAGCAAGCCATCATGAACGCCGTGCGCCGTGTCTACGCCAATTCCGCCGGCAAACAGCGTGAACCGTACACGCTGGTCGTCTGCCACGTCGACCGGCTGGCGGCCCCCGGCAGAAGCGGCGACATGCGTCTTCCAGTGCCGGCCGGGCCGGGCGGTCGCGTGATGACGGTACCCATCGTCAACGACGATCGCACCATGGCCAGCCTCTGGTATGAATTCGACGAAAGCGATGATTGGCTGGTCCACGCGCGCTACCTCTACACGGACGCATCGGGCGCGGAACGCACCATCCCCATACCCCGACACCTGATGACGCCGATCCGGGAAAGCTCGGGCGCCGTGTTCTCGGTAAGGGTGGACCTGACCCAGATCTCGTCCACGCCGTTGAACGGCAACTTGAACATCCAGTTCAACACCGTGGCCGCCAGCTATGCCGGCCTGGCCATCACCGGCACCAACCTGTTGTTCGTGTCCACGCTGGACCCATACGTGCCGAATTCGCAGGCCTACCTGACCGAAACGCTCGCCCACGAAATGGGCCACTTGCTGGGCATGGTGCCCAGCGGCCCCGACTGGCCGGGCTTGCGTAATGAAGACCCCTCCGCCGATGATTCCAAGCTGGATCCGCCGCAGTACTTCTACTACAACATGGGCGGCCACTGCTATTTCGGTTTGCCCAACCGGAACGGACAGTACAGCTCTGAGATCGGACAGTGTGTGATGTACGGCATCACCTGCGCCAACATCCATTTCTGCCTCAGTTGCAGCAAGGCCGTGCGCAAGGTCGATTGCTCCGAGGGGTGGCCATCATTCTGACGCCACTGACCCACACTGACACTCCCCCATCGCCCACGACATCGCGCCACGCAGAACCTTCGATTCCGACATGCCCATCATGACTACCGACTGGATTGAACCCGCCACCTTTGCATCCGTGCCTGCGCACTCGCAGAAGGAGCACGCCTGCATGCCGCCACTGCAAGGCTATGACGCCCAGATGCGCATCGCCGCGCCATCGCGCGTGACGATCCGCGACGGCAATACCTTGACGATTCCGATCTGCGCGCGCGGCATCCTGCCCGTGGTCGACAACCCGCAACTGCCGCGTTTCGTCGCGGTGGATACGCGCACCGGCAAGGTGTATCGCGGCGTGGCGTTCAACTATGTGCGGCCCAAACTGCCGAATGTGTCGGTCGACCCCAGCGAAGGCGCGCCGCCGCCCAAGATCCCGATTCCGCCTGGGATGACGGTGGAAACGCGTTTCACGACCGACATGGCCGGTGTGCTGCACCTGCCCGCCACACCGGCGACGTATGAGGTCTATATCGAGGCCGAAGACGTGAAGTCGAATACGGTGACGATCGAGGTGGAGGCGAAGACCTAGGGGCCGATACCCGGACGGAAAAATAGTCCGAAGCATGGCAAAAAAACGGCTCCTTAAAAAGGAGCCGTTTCGCACTGCGCGCTGCGCCGCTGCGTAAGGACGCGCCGGGGTCCGCACTTACGGATGCCCAGCGCCCGGCTCACGGCTCACGGCCGCGCAGGCGTCATCTGCCGGATATTCTGCTCATTGCGCGCCGCCTGCGCTTCCACGCGCTCGGCATTCTTCATGTCCTTGGCGCGCTGATCCATCTCGGCCTTCGCGTCGGTCTTGCCGAACACATCCTTGTCGCGCACGCGGAAGTACAGCGTGGTGCTGGCCAGCAAATGGTCGGGCCAGCTGCTCAGCATCGCGTCATGCACCAGCCAGTCGAACAAGGTCATGACCTTCGGCGGCAACTGCGTCTTGCCATCACGCGCCTCGCGCCAGGCCTTCAACAGGCGCGTCTGCACGGCGCGCTCTGCCTTCATGTCGGCAAGGGGATCGGGAAGCTTATCGACATAGCCGGGATCTCCGGGCTTTTTGCCGTTGCGCATGTTTTCCATGGCAACGGCATCCGTTTCCCACATCTTGATCGTGCGATATTGCTCGGGCTGGTTGCGCTCCATATTCTGACGGCGCACTTCGGTGTCGGCATCGCGTTGCTCGGCTTTTTCCAGGCTCTTGTACTCTTCCTCCAGCCGCTCCCACAGCGGTTTGAAACGCTGCGGCGGCGCTTCGCCCCGGCTGGCGTCGGCGCGTGCCCGGCGCTCCTCTACCAGCGCCGCCAGCTCGCGTTCGCGCGCCGTCGTCTCGGGCTTGGCAAGTTCCTCGCGCGACAACATCGACAGGCGCCGCCGCTCTTCCATCAGCTCTTGTTCGGGCGTGAAGAAATCACGGTCCTTGATCCAGGCTTCCGCCGGGTCCGACATCCCGTCGCGGAACACAGGGTCTTGATAGCGCACCGCCAGCCAGCGCAGGAAAATTTCCATGTGCGGGACGAAGTCACAACCGGGTTCGTACTTGACGAGTTCGCGGTAGGCGGCAACGAGTTCCTGCACGTAGTACTTCTGGCCCTCGTCTTCGACGGGGATGGACAGCGTCATCAGCCGATACGCTGCCGGGTTAACGTCCAGCAGGCTTTCCATGCTGTGAATCGCAGCGCCGTGTTGCAACGCCAACAGCATCATTTCCCGAAGCGGAATCCGCGACAAGGATGTGCGCGAGCCCAGTGAACCAGCAGGCGACACACCCGTGACGTCACCGCTTGAGCCGGGATACAGGTACTGCAAGCCCCGCGTCTTCTCCAGCGAATCCATCCGCTGATTGCGGCGCAATTCATGCGCGGCCGCAAAATGCACGGCCTTTTCCACGGCGGCCGGTACGGTCAACGTACGGTCCTTGTGGCTTTGCTTCAACAGATCGGTAAATGGCAGAAATCCCAGAAAGGTGTTCTCGTCCATGATCGACGCGACCGAGTCGAACAGCCCCAGGAAGCGGATATGGATCTTCGCATCCGGTGCGCCGTCCTTGCCGATGATCACCAGATCCTGATCGTGACGGCGCTTGTACTTCTTGACGATGTCGTTGACGAACTGCTTTGCAATCACCCCGCCGCGATCGCCGCCGAATACCGAGATTTCAATCCGCACGACCTTTTCCGTGCCAGCGTTGGACACGTCATAAGCTTGCTGGAATTGACGCAGATCGGAAGAGCACACGTCTGAACTCCAG
>CAJYKY010000284.1 GCA_913775005.1 uncultured Achromobacter sp. | reverse complement strand
CGGCTGCTATCTGGTGTGGCTGGGCGTACGCCTGTTGCGGGCGCGCCCGGTGGTGTACGAGGCCCCGGACGAGGCGCCTGCGCGCGGCAAAGGCCTGGGAGGCGCGCTGCTCAGCGGGGTGCTGACCAATGTGCTGAACCCCAAGGCCTTGCTGTTCTGCTCGGTGTTGTTGCCGCAGTTCATCACGCCGGGCCACGGGCCGATCGGCCAGCAGTTCGCGGTGCTGGGCGTGATGCTGGTCAGCCTGGGCCTGGCCCTTGATGTAGTTTGCGCCATGGCGGGCGGGGCGGTGGGGCGCTGGATGTCGGCCAGCCCCCGCGCCCAGAAGATGCAAAGCGCGGTGTTCGGCACGGCGCTGATCGGTTTCGGCTTGCGCCTTACCTTCGCTCAGCGGCCGGCCTGAACCCCGCTTTACTTGTCGAAGGCGTATTCGCCTTCGTCCACGTCCTCGTCCTTGGGGCGAGGCGGCGTGGCGCCGTCTTGCAGCAGTTCCGACGCCGTCAGCCCGCGCGTCAGTTCCAGCGCCTGGCGCTCGAACAGGCGCCGGTACATGCCGCCCTTCAAACGGATCAGCGCATCGTGGCTGCCTTCTTCAATGATGCGGCCGTGGTCCATGACGATCAGGCGGTCCAGCGCCCGCACCGTTGACAGGCGGTGCGCCACCACCAGCGTGGTGCGTCCGACCATCAGCCGGTCCATGGCTTGCTGGATCAGCACTTCGCTTTCGCTGTCCAGGCTGGACGTGGCTTCGTCCAGGATCAGGATCGGCGAATCCGCCAAAAACGCCCGTGCAATCGCCACGCGCTGGCGTTCGCCGCCCGACAGCTTCACGCCGCGTTCGCCCACCAGCGTGTCGTACCCCTTGGGCAGCGTCATGATGAAGTCATGCGCGCTGGCCAGCCGGGCCGCTTGCTCGATCTCGGCCTGCGTCGCGCCGGGCCGGCCGTAGGCAATGTTCTCGGCCAGCGTGCGGTGAAACAGCACCGGGTCCTGCTGCACGATGGCGATCTGGCTGCGCAGCGACGCCTGCTTCACCTGGGCGATGTCCTGCCCATCGATGGTGATGCGGCCTTCGTTCACGTCATACAGGCGCTGGATCAGCTTGATGAACGTGGTCTTGCCCGAGCCCGAATGGCCCACCAGCCCCACGCGTTCGCCCGGCGCGATGCGCGCCGAAAACTTCTCGTAGAGCGCGGTGTCATGCGCGCCATAGCGGAACGTCACGTCTTCAAAGCGGATCTCGCCTGCCGTGACCTGGATCTTGCCAGCGCCCGGCCGGTCGGCCACGCCCAGCGGCTGGCGTTCCATGGCGACCAGTTCTTCCATGTCGTTGACCGAGCGTTGCAGGTTGCGGATATGCATGCCCACGTCGCGCAGATAGCCTTGCAACATGAAGAACATCGTCAGTGTGAACGTGATGTCGCCCACCGAGGCCTCGTTGCGCGACCACAGCAGCAGCGACGCGCCCAGAATGGCGGCCTGCATGGCAACCAGCATCGCGCCTTGCACGCCGCCGTTCAGCGTGCCGCGGATCCAGGTGCGGCGCGTACGGTTGCGCCACTTGGACACCACGCGGTCCAGCCGCGCTTCCTCACGCGATTCCGCGCCGAACGCCTTGACCACCGCATTGCAGCTGACGGCGTCGGCCAGCGCGCCGCCCATGCGCGTGTCCCAAGCGTTGCCCAGGCGCGCGGCAGGCGCCACGTAACCCAGCGACAGCGCCGTCGTCACCGCGATGTAAAGCACCGATCCCAGGCCCACCACCAGCCCCATCAACGGCCAGTGCGCGCCCAGCAGCACCGTGGCGCCCACCAGCATGACCACGGACGGCAGCAGGGCGATCAGCAGCGTGTCGTTCAGGATGTCCACCGCCCACATGCCGCGCGTGACTTTGCGCACCGTGGAACCGGCGAAGCTGTTGGCGTGCCAGTCGGTGGAAAAGCGCTGTACGCGATAAAAGGCGTTGGACACGATGCCGTTCATCATCTTCAACGTGAAGGTGATGATGTTCTGGAACACGGCCTGGCGCAGCAAGGTGCCGCCCACGCCCAACGCCACCAGCAGCCAGAAGGCCGTGATGGCGGCGTTCCAGGCGACCTGGTCGCCCGCCGACCCGGACGCCACGGCGTCCACCAGACGGCCCGCGTACATCGGCGTCAGGATGTCGGCCACGGCCGACATCAAGGCCAGCACCACAATGATCAGCGTGCGTACCGGTTGCTGACCCCAATGCCGGAAGGTAAAGCCCAGGACTTCCTTGAAGGTCCGTCCTCGTAAGTCGATTTTTTTTCTAGCCATAACAATGGCCTGGCGGCACAAGACACGCCAGGATGTCCTTGTGATGAAGGAGGGATAACAAGCCATGTGCCGAAACGGCACGGGCGACTGCGTTAAAGGTTTGGGACGGGCACGGAGGACCAGTCGCTAGGTAACGGGCTAGCGATGGGTCCGCGCGGGCGACGACTTAATGGCGTCGCGGGGACACGCGCGGGACGGCGATTGGCATGTGAAACATCATGCGGCCTCCCTGGCGGTGAGTGGAGTGGACGAAAAGAAAAGACTGAGACATGGGCATAGGCCCGAATTGCCGATTCTATAGAAATGAGTTAGTGGAATCAACGAGGGAAGCCACGTGACGACGATCAGCTCGCAAATTCCGCCCAACACTGTTGCGTGAACGCATACAGCGCGTCTTGCGCCGTCAGCGGCGTACGGCCCGCCAGCCGCGCCAGCACGTAATGCCCTTGGCGCTGACGGTCCGGCGCAATCGGCACTTCAACCAGCCGGCCTGCGGCCTGTTCATGCCGCGTGACGCACAGCACGCCCAGGAAAAGGGTGTCGGTGCATAGCGCCAGTTCCACCAGCGGCGCGAGGTTTTCGCACCGAGTCGTTACCATGGATTCGGGCGCGCCGCCCGGCCCCAGCGTTTCCGCCAGACGCAGCGACACCTCGGGGCTCAGCGTGCTGGATGCCACTGGATACTGGCGGATCTGTTCGATGCCCACGCGCCGGTGCGCCAGAATCGGGTGCCCCTTGCGGCACACCATGCCCGCAGGCAGCGGCGCCAGCGGCCGGGTATCCAGGTCCACGGCGTCATACAGCATGCGCGCATCGCAGACCATGGCGTCGATGCGTTCGGCGCGCAGCATGTCCAGCAAGGTGGCGGTGGCCCCCAATTCAACGCCGACGCGCACCTGCGGGTGATGGGTCGCCATGTGGGTCAGGAAGGGCGTCAGCAATAACGAGGCCGGAGTCGGCGATAGCCCGATGGTCAGCGTGCCCGATTCTCCGCCGGACAGCGCTTTAAGTTCGCGCTGTAATTCGGCCTCTTCAAAGCGCATGCGGCGCGCGCGGTCGGCCACGCATGCGCCATAGGGCGTCAGCCGCACCTGACGCGAACTGCGGTCCAGCAGCGGCAAACCCAATTCGGTTTCCAGCGCCTGAATGCTTCGGCTAAGCGCGGGCTGCGACAGATTCACTTTTTCAGCGGCGCGCGAAAACGTCCCGTGTTCGACCACGGCCAGCAGATGTTTGAGCTTTTGGAAATCCATGTGTTTAGCGCATCAAAGCTATGAAATAAATGCATTGGAAT
>CAJYKY010000283.1 GCA_913775005.1 uncultured Achromobacter sp. | reverse complement strand
TCTTCTTCACGAACTGGTCCACTTCCCAACGGCCCGTATACCCTTCCGGCATGACGAAGGCTTCGCCCACCGTCAGCGCATGCACGGTGCCGTCCGGGTCCACCAGACGGGCCTCGCCTTCGACGATGTAGCCAAACTCGATATACCCCGTGGTGTTGGACTGAAAGACGCCGGCCGTGCTTTCCCACACACCCGCCTCGGCCTTGCCGGCATTGCCTTCGAACGCCGTCACGGTCAGAAATGCCGCGTCGCCTGAGATCGGGCGGCGCGGTTTGCCCGGCACCGGATTCTTCAACGGGCCAGCATCGATGCGGACGAGCCGCGATTGATCGTGTTTCATGGGATCCCCAGAGATTGTTGTTCACGTGCGCGCTCAGGGAACGCGGTGCTAAACAGCTTTACGCCACGCCAAGCGGCCCAAAATATAACCGGAAATATCGGGCGATCAGGTGCTACGCCGCCGGCAGATACGGCACAAACCCGCTCACGTCTTCGCTAACCGTCAATTCGCGTCCGATATACGGAAACGCGCGCTGCGAACATTGTGGCCGCTCGCAGACCCGGCAGCCCATGCCGATGGGCGTGGGGACGTCCGGGTCGGCAATGTCCAGGCCTTTGGCATAGACCAGGCGGTGGGCATGTTCCACGTCGCAGCCCAGCGCCACCGCGAAGTCTTTGCGCGCGGCGCCAAAGCCGCCGCCCTGGCGCGTGACGGTGCGCGCGATCCACAGATACACCCGGCCATCGGGCATGCGTGCCAGTTGCCGCACGATGCGCCCCGGGCTGGAAAATGCTTCATACACGCCCCACAGCGGGCAGGCGCCGCCCACACGCGAAAAGTGAAAATGGGCGGCCGATTGCCGCTTGGAAATATTGCCCGCGCGATCCACACGGATGAAGAAGAACGGCACCCCGGATGCGTCGGCGCGTTGCATGGTGCTCAGGCGATGGCAGATCGTTTCAAAGCTGACGCCGAACTGCTGGCTGAGCAGATCGATGTCGTACCGGAACGCTTCTGCCGCTTCCAGAAAGCGGCCGTACGGCAAGATGAGCGCGGCAGAAAAATAATTGGCCAGCCCGATGCGCACCAGACGCCGCACCGCGTCGCCCGCAAAACGCGGCAAGTCCGCCATGCGTTCCAACGTGGCGTTCAATTCCAGGAACGCCAGCTGCGTGCCCATATGAAACGCTTGCTGCCCGGGTCGAAGCTGCGGCGACAGGCCCAAGCGCTTGGTCGCGGGGTCGAACGTCCGCTGAAGGCCCGCGTCTGGCGGCAGCTTGTCCAGGCGGACGCCATGCAGATCCTGCAAGCGGCGCGCCAGGCTTTCCGCGAGCCCTGACGGCGACAGCCCCGCCAGGCCCCAATGCTCGTGGCAGCGTTCAGCCTTGATATCGAGTTCTGAAAAGTGGTTGTGATGCGTGAAGAAAAAGTCGCGCGCTTCTTCATACGGCTGCGTCGGTATCGCCAACGTGGCGGTGTCGTCCGGATTGCCGTGATACGCCACCTGGGCCATCGCCTCCAGGCGTTCAACCGCTTCACGATGACGCCGGTGCAGGTCGATCAGCACCCTCCCGACGGCCGGCATGCTGGCGGCGATTTCGCGCATCTCGGCATGCGAGATCTGCGCCGCATCGTGGCCGCCGGTCGGCGAGGCGGGCAGCGTGGCGCTCACTTCGCGCAGCGCCGCCACCATGCGCGCCTCGCCGTCATCCGAGAACGATTGCAGGTCAATGCCGAACGTTTTGTTCAAGTTCAGCAGCACCGGCATCGTCAGCGGCCGGTGGTTCTGTTCCAGCTGATTGACGTAACTGGCAGACAGGCCCAACACCTGCGCCAGCGCCGCCTGGGTCAGCTTTCGCTCCTCTCGCAGCCGGCGTAAGCGTACGCCCATAAAGACTTTCCGCATGGGAGGGTGCCTTTTTTGGTTCGGTCGATGATGCCGCCCATTATTCGCAAGATTCGCAATCTTCGCAAAATTCTCAGCTGACCTTCACGCAACTTCACCGGGTACTTCCGAATACACCCCTTGGGTTTGCGTAGACTGCAAATCCTGGAAAACGTATTCACAAACAATGAGGGACGGCACCATCATGAGCGAAACCACGACTGAAACCGGCTTCAAGAAAAAGAAATCCGTTGCGCTATCGGGCGTGGTGGCAGGCAACACGGCCTTGTGTACCGTGGGCCGCACGGGCAATGACCTGCGCTATTTGGGCTACGACATCCTGGACTTTGCCGACACGGCCGAATTTGAAGAAATTGCGCATCTGCTGGTACACGGCAAGCTGCCCAACGCGGCCGAGCTGGCGGCGTACAAGACCAAGCTTCGCGCGCTGCGCGGTCTGCCTGCGCAATTGAAGACCGTGCTGGAATCGTTGCCGGCGGCTAGCCATCCGATGGACGTGATGCGCACGGCGGTATCGGCACTGGGCTGCATGCTGCCCGAAAAAGACGACCACAACCTTCCCGGCGCGCGCGATATCGCCGACCGCCTGATGGCGAACCTGGGTTCCGCCCTGCTCTACTGGTATCACTACAGCCACAACGGCCGCGTCATCGACGTGGAAACGGATGACGACAGCATCGGCGGTCATTTCCTGCACCTGCTGCACGGACAGGCGCCGTCGGATGACTGGGTACGCGCGATGCATACCTCGTTGATTCTTTACGCCGAGCACGAATTCAACGCATCCACCTTCACCAGCCGCGTCATCGCCGGTACCGGTTCGGACATGTATTCCGCCATCGCGGGCGGCATTGGCGCGCTGCGTGGCCCGAAGCACGGCGGCGCCAACGA
>CAJYKY010000282.1 GCA_913775005.1 uncultured Achromobacter sp. | reverse complement strand
GCCCATGCCCGCGCTAAAGGCTTGTCGGAAACGGCGGTGCTGTGGCGCCATGCTTTGCGTAACGCCTTTGCGCCGACCTGGACCCTTGTGGGCCTGATCCTGGGCAATCTGCTGGGCGGTATCGCCGTGCTGGAAACCGTCTTCACGTTGCCGGGCATCGGCCGGCTGATGGTGGATTCGATTTTTGCCCGTGACTATCCGGTGTTGCAGGGGTGCCTGTTGTTGATCACCAGCATTTATGTCGTGGTGAATTTGATTGTTGACCTGGTGTATCCGGTCTTTGATCCCAGGGTGAAACTATGAATGGCAATGCCCTCTCTTTGCCGGGGGCGCCGGTGCGGCGTCGCCGTCTGCCTGCGCTCAATGCCTTGATTGGCGGCGGCCTGTTGCTGGGCCTGGTCGCAATGGCGCTGATGGGTCTGGTGTGGACGCCGTATGACCCGCTCAAGCTCAATCTGAGCCTGCGCCTTCAACCGCCCAGCGCACTGCATTGGCTGGGCACGGACGAGTTCGGCCGCGATGTCCTGAGTCGCTTGATCATTGGCGCGTCGACCAGCTTGTGGATCAGCCTCTTGTCCGTGGCCGTGGCCCTGGTGTGCGGCACGCTGATCGGCATGTTGGCCGGTTACTTGCGCGGCTGGACCGACCGGATCCTGATGATGTTCAACGACGCCTTGCTTGCCTTTCCCGGCATATTGCTGGCCCTGGGCATCATGGCCGTGCTGGGCGCCAGCCAGTACAGCATCGTGCTGGCGCTGGGTATGGCGTATACGCCGTCGGTGGTCCGGGTGGTGCGCGGCAGCGTGCTGTCGCTGCGCGAGCGCGAGTTCATTGAAGCGTCCCGGGTTATCGGCAATGCCGAGCTGTACACGATGTTCCGCCACATCGTTCCCAACTGCCTTGCGCCGGTGTGCGTGCTGGCCACCAGCATGTTCGGCTGGGCCCTGCTGTCCGAAAGCGCACTGAGCTTTCTGGGCCTGGGCGTGCCGCCGCCCGCCGCCACCTGGGGCAGCATGCTGGCTGCCAGCCGTCCTTACATTGCGTCGGCTGCGTGGCTGGGCGTGTTTCCCGGTGTGCTGATCAGTGTGGCGTTGCTGGGTATCAATCTGTTTGGCGATGCGTTGCGCGATCACCTCGATCCGCGCATGAGGAAATGAGCATGATCGAGAAAGCGCCTTTATTGTCCGTCAAGCACCTGAAGATACGTGCCGGTGTGGATGGCCCGATGGCCGTGAACGATGTCAGTTTCGAGCTGGCGCCAGGCGAAATCCTCGCGCTGGTAGGAGAGTCCGGCAGCGGCAAGACCATGGCCGCCCGCGCCGTCATCGGCCTGTTGCCCGCGCCCATGCAGCTGGTGGGCGGCAGCATAGGCTTCAAGGGCCAGGAGCTGGACACGCGCAACGCCCGCGCCTTGCGTCAAGTGCGCGGGGCCGAGATCGGCATGGTGTTTCAGGAGCCCATGGTGTCGCTCAACCCGGCGTTGACCATCGGCCGGCAAATGAGCGAAGCCCTTAAGCTGCACACCCGGCTTGGCGCGGCCGAGATCCGCCAGCGTTGTCTCACCATGCTGGAGCGCATCGGCATCAAGGATCCGGTCCGTTGCCTGACAGCCTATCCGCATGAATTCTCGGGCGGCATGCGCCAGCGCATCATGCTGGCGTCCGTCATGCTGCTGCGTCCGGCGCTGTTGATCGCCGATGAACCCACCACGGCGCTGGACTGCCTGGCGCAGTTGGACGTCATCGAACTGATGCTGGAACTGACGCGCGAGCAGGGCACGGCCGTGCTGTTCATCAGCCATGACCTGTCACTGGTGGCGCGCTATGCCCATAAGGTGGTGGTCATGCGCAATGGGCAGGCGGTCGAGCAGGGGCCCACGGCCTCGATCCTGCTGAACCCGCAAGCCGAGTACACGCGTCAGTTGCTGGAGGCACTGCCGCGCCGTGGTGTGTTGCCGCCGTTGCCGCAAGCGGACGCGCCGCTGGTCGCCGTCAAAGGCGTGTGCATTGAATACCCGGGGCCGCGCAGTTTTTGGCGGCGCAGCGCCGCCTATCGCGTGGTGCACAGTGTGGACTTGAGCATTGCGCCGGGTGAAACGCTGGCGCTGGTGGGCGGTAGCGGTTCGGGCAAGACCACGCTGGGGCGCGCGGTGGCTGGGCTGGTCAAACCCTGCGCGGGATCGATCGAGTTCGAAGGCGTGGACCTGCTTAAGTCCGCCAATCGACGTGCCCGGCTGCAATGCCAGATGATTTTTCAGGATCCGTATTCCTCGCTGGATCCGCGCATGCGAATCGGGCAGATCCTGGCCGAACCCTTGCGGCATAGCGATGACCTGAACGATGCGCAGCGGCGTACGCGCGTGGCGGAAACGCTGAACGACGTCGGCCTGAATCCGTCGTTCAAAGACCGCTTTCCGCATCAGCTGTCTGGCGGCCAGCGTCAGCGTGTGGCCATCGGCCGTGCGCTGGTACGGCGGCCGAAGATGGTCATTGCCGATGAACCGATCTCGGCGCTGGACATGACCATCCAGAAACAGATTCTGGATCTGTTCGAGCGCTTGCAGAAACAATACGGGTTCGCCTGCCTGTTCATCTCGCATGATCTGGCCGCCGTCGAACGGATTGCGCATCGTGTGGCGGTGATGAATCAAGGCGAAATTGTCGAGATTGCCGGGCGCGACGCGGTGTTCGACGATCCTCAACACCCGTACACCCGAAAATTGCTGGCCGCAGCCAGCCCGCTGGAAAAGTTAGTTGACGGTGGCTATCGCATCCGCTCGGCCCAAGCCTGAGCCAGCCCCGTCTCAATCACCAAAGGAAATCCATGACCGACGCCAGTACTGTTTCCAACGCCTTCTGGGCGCCTTTCACGCCCATGCGGCAGTTTCAACAGCAACCCATGATGTTCGAAAGCGCCGAAGGCATGTACTACCGTACGCCCGGCGGCCGCAACATCCTGGATGCCATGGCCGGCCTGTGGTGCGTCAATGCCGGCCACGGTCAGGCCAGTATCGTGCAGGCCATTCAAGAGGCCGCTGCACGTTTGGACTTCGTGTCCTCGTTCAAGATGAGTCATCCGGCCGCGCAGGCCATGTCGGATGAACTGATCGCGTTGGCGCCCGAGGGCATGACCCATGTGTTCTTTACCAACTCCGGCTCTGAGGCCGTCGACACCGCGTTGAAGATCGCGCGTGCCTATCACCAGGCGCGTGGCGACAGCCGCCGCACCAAGTTCATCGGCCGGGCCAAGGGCTATCACGGCATGGGGTTTGGCGGCCTGTCCGTATCAGGTATCGGCCGCCAGAAGCGCGACTTCGGCCCGCTGCTGGGCGAGATCAGCCATTTGCCGCTGCCGTATGACAGCAGCATGCGCTTTAGCGCCGGCCAGCCGGAGCAGGGCGCCAGCTATGCGGAAGCGCTGGCGCAGTTGCTGGACATCCAGGATCCAGGCACGGTTGCCGCCGTCATTGTTGAGCCGGTTACGGGCTCGGGCGGCGTCTATCCGCCGCCGGTCGGGTATCTGCAACGCTTGCGCGAACTGTGCACGCAGCATGGCGTGCTGCTGATCTTTGATGAAGTGATCACGGGCTTTGGGCGCGTGGGCGGCAACTTCGCCTCGCAGGTGTTTGGCGTCACGCCCGACTTGATGACCGTGGCCAAGGGGCTGACCAACGGTGCCGTGCCCATGGGCGGCGTCATCGTCAGCGGCGACGTCTATCAAGCCTTCATGGCCGGCCCGCCGCAAGTGGTGGAACTGATGCACGGCTACACCTATTCCGCCCACCCGCTGGCGTGCGCGGCCGGCTTGGCCACGCTGCGTTTGCATCAGGAACTGGGCATCAACGCCATGGTGCAAG
>CAJYKY010000281.1 GCA_913775005.1 uncultured Achromobacter sp. | reverse complement strand
GCCGTGCCCGGCATCGTGCTGGCGACGCTGTTCGTGACCTTTCCGTTCGTGGCGCGTGAACTGATTCCGTTGATGCAGGCGCAAGGCAGCGAAGAAGAACAGGCCGCGTTGACGCTGGGCGCCAATGGCTGGCAGATCTTCTGGCGGGTGACGCTGCCCAACATCAAGTGGGGCCTGTTGTACGGCGCCATCCTGTGCAACGCGCGGGCGATGGGCGAGTTCGGGGCGGTGTCGGTGGTGTCCGGCCAGATCCGCGGGCTGACCAACACGATGACGCTGCACGTAGAGATTCTCTACAACGAATACCAGTATTCCGCGGCGTTCGCGGTGGCATCGTTGCTGGCCTTGCTGGCATTGGTGACGCTGGTCGCCAAGAACGTGGTCGAGTGGCGCAACGCGCGCTTTCTGCAAGCCGCCGACGGGCCGGTGGAGTATCCCGGCGCGGTCACGGCAACCATCAAACCGGCCGTCGCCTGACGTGCACGGTTAAGACGGAGACAGGCATGAGTATCGAAGTTCGTAATCTATCCAAGCAGTTTGGGCAGTTCCGGGCGCTGAACGATGTGTCGCTGCATATCGAAACCGGTGAGCTGGTGGCGCTGCTGGGGCCGTCGGGCTGTGGCAAGACGACGCTGTTGCGCATCATCGCGGGGCTGGAGTCGCCCGATTCGGGCAGCGTGCTGTTCGCAGGCGAGGACGCCACGGCGGTCGATGTGCGCCAGCGGCAGGTGGGTTTTGTGTTCCAGCACTATGCGCTGTTCAAGCACATGACGGTGTTTGAAAACGTGGCCTTCGGCTTGCGGGTGAAGCATCGTTCGCAGCGTCCGTCCGAAGACCAGATCCAGCGCAAGGTGCATGAGCTGCTGACGCTAGTGCAGCTGGACTGGCTGGCGGACCGCTATCCCGCGCAGCTGTCGGGCGGTCAGCGGCAACGCATTGCGCTGGCGCGCGCGCTGGCGGTGGAACCGCGCGTGCTGCTGCTGGACGAACCCTTCGGCGCGCTGGACGCGAAGGTGCGCAAGGAACTGCGGCGCTGGTTGCGTCGGCTGCATGACGAGCTGAACGTGGCCAGCGTCTTTGTGACGCACGATCAGGAAGAGGCGCTGGAAGTGGCCGACCGCGTGGTGTTGATGAACGCCGGGCGTATCGAACAGGTGGGCACGCCGCGTGAAGTCTGGGAAAGCCCCGCCACGCCGTTCGTGTATGGCTTTCTGGGCGACGTCAATCAGTTGCAGGGCGTGGCCACGCGCGGCGTCTGGGAAGGGGCGGGCTTGTCCTTGCCGGCACCGGATCTTGCGCAAGCCGATGCGCAGCGTGCCACGGCCTATGTGCGTCCTCACGAGTTCGACATCGAACGCTATCGCGCGGGCGGGGAGGGCATTGCCGTGCGCTTGTCACATGCGTATCTGGCGGGTCCGAGCGCCTATCTGGAACTGGCCCGCGACGATTCCGACGCCATCCTGGAAGCCGAAGTGCCGGAATATCTGTATCGGGAACTGAACCTGCGCGACGGCGAAGTCCTGTTGGCGCGTCCGCGTCGCGCCCGTATCTTCGCGGTGCAATCATGAGCGCCGTCCTGGCCGACAGCCTTGCGCAGCGCTGGCGCGAGCTGACCGACGCGCTGGCGCAGGTGCAAGACCGGTATCCGGATGCGGCGCTGGCCTCGTCCTTAGCGGCGGAAGACATGCTGCTGACGCACGCCATCTACGATTCGGGCCTGAGCCTGGAGGTGTTCACGCTGGACACTGGCCGGCTGCACGCCGAAACGCTGGGTGTGCTGGATGCCGTGCGCGCGCGCTATGGCCGCGACATCACGGTGTTCCGCCCTGATGCCGCCGCCGTCCAGCAGCACGTGGCCGAGCACGGCGCCTATGCGTTCTATGAAAGCGTTGAGCTGCGCAAAGCCTGTTGCCAGATCCGCAAGGTCGAGCCGCTTAAGCGCGCGCTGGCCGGACGCGGCGCCTGGATCACCGGGCAGCGGCGCCAGCAATCGACCACGCGCGGCGAACTGCCGCTGGAAGAGCACGACGCCACCTTCGGTCTGCACAAGTTCAACCCGCTGGCGCAGTGGAGCGAGGCCGAGGTCTGGGCCACGATCCGCGCGCTGGACATCCCGTACAACCCGCTGCATGACCAGGGCTATCCGTCGATCGGGTGCGAACCCTGTACGCGCGCGATCCGTCCGGGCGAAGACCTGCGGGCGGGACGTTGGTGGTGGGAGTCGTCGGACTCCAAGGAATGCGGGCTGCACGCGGGCAATCGCGTCATCAGCGTCGTGGCGCGCGGCGCCTGACGCCGTCCATGAATTCGAAATCTGTTTAGGGGAATACCTATGTCTGCTGTGATCCAACGCAGCCACCTGGATTGGCTGGAATCGGAAGCGATCTTCATCCTGCGGGAAGTGGCCGCCGAAAGCGAAAAACCCGTGCTGCTGTTTTCGGGCGGCAAGGACTCCGTGGTGCTGCTGCGCCTGGCTGAAAAGGCATTCCGACCGGGGCGCTTTCCGTTCCCGCTTATGCATATCGACACCGGTCACAACTTCGATGAGGTGATCGCGTTCCGTGACCAGCGCGCAAGCGAACTGGGCGAGACGTTGATCGTGCGCAGCGTGGAAGATTCCATCAAGCGCGGCAGCGTGGTGCTGCGCCGTGAAACCGATTCGCGCAATGCGGCGCAAGCCGTGACCTTGCTTGAGGCCATCGAAGAATTCGGCTTTGACGCCTGCATCGGCGGCGCCCGCCGCGACGAAGAAAAGGCACGCGCCAAAGAACGCATCTTTTCGTTCCGCGACGAGTTCGGCCAATGGGATCCCAAGGCGCAACGGCCGGAAGTGTGGAACCTGTTCAACACGCGCGTGCATCGCGGAGAAAACATGCGCGTGTTCCCGATTTCAAACTGGACGGAACTGGACGTCTGGCAGTACATCCAGCGCGAACAGCTGGCCTTGCCGTCGATCTATTTCAGCCACGAACGCGAGGTGGTGCGCCGCAAGGGCCTGCTGGTGCCGGTGACGCGGCTGACGCCGCCGCAGGAAGGCGAGCAGGTCGAGCGCCTGTCCGTGCGGTTCCGCACGGTGGGTGACATTTCCTGCACGTGCCCGGTGGCGTCGGATGCCACCGATACGCACGCCATCATCGCCGAAACCGCCGTGACTGACATCACGGAGCGCGGCGCGACGCGTATGGACGACCAGACTTCCGAGGCCTCGATGGAGCGCCGCAAGAAGGAAGGCTATTTCTGAATGCATGACACGCCGGCCAAGGCCGGCGGCAGGGGACGCACATGAACGCACTGAACGATTCTTTCCTTTCCGGCGCCGATACCGGCGTGCTGCGCCTGATCACGGCGGGCTCTGTTGATGACGGCAAGTCCACCTTGATCGGCCGCCTGCTGTACGACAGCAAAGGCGTGTTCGCGGATCAGCTGGACGCTATCTCACGCGCCAAGCACAAGCGGGTGGCGGGCGACGGCATCGACTTTTCGCTGCTGACCGATGGCCTGGAAGCCGAGCGGGAGCAGGGCATCACCATCGATGTGGCGTATCGCTATTTCTCGACACCGGCGCGCAAGTTCATCGTGGCCGACGCGCCGGGGCACGAGCAGTACACGCGCAACATGGTGACTGGCGCATCGACGGCCGACGTCGCCATCATCCTGATCGACGCCACGCGCGCGGCCGACGGCAAGCTGTTGGCGCAGACGAAGCGGCACAGCACGATCGCGCGTCTGCTGGGCATCCGTCACATCGTGGTGGCGGTGAACAAGATGGATCTCGTGGAATGGGACCGCGCGGTGTTTGATCGCATTCGCGATGCGTATGCCGCGCTGGCGGACAAGCTGGGCATTGCGCATTTCGATGTGCTGCCGCTGTCGGCGTTGAACGGCGACAACGTCGTCACGCTGTCCGCCAACACGCCTTGGTATGAAGGCAAGCCGTTGCTGGCCTTGCTGGAATCTCTGGATCTGGCCAGCGACGGCCGCGCATTGCCGCTGCGCTTTCCGGTGCAATGGGTCGCGCGCACCGATGGCGATCAGAAGCATGATTTCCGTGGCTATTCGGGCCGCGTGGCCAGCGGCGTGCTGCGCCCAGGCGATGCCATCACCGTGCAGCCGTCGGGCGTGACGGCGGTGGTGCGTGAAGTGCGACTGTTCGATCGCGTGCTGGATGAGGCGGTGGCGGGCGACTCCGTCACGCTCGTGCTGGACCGCGATGTGGATGTGTCGCGCGGGGATGTCATCGTGCATACCGCTGCGCCTGCACAGGTGACGCGCGAGTTCGAAGCGGAGCTGTGCTGGCTGGATGCGCAAGCGTTGAACCCGGCGCGCAAGTATCTGCTTAAGGCCGGTACGCGCTTGACGTCGGCGAAGATACGCGCGGTGCTCTCGCATCGCGACATCCATGAATTGCAGGAAGTGGAGAACACCGAAGGCACGTTGCGCATGAACGATATCGGACGCGTGACGTTCACCACGCGCGAAGCGTTGGCGGTGGATCGATACGCTGAAGTGCCCGCCACGGGGGCCTTCATCCTGATCGATGAAGCGACTCATCAGACCGCTGCCGCAGGAATGTTGCGGTAAGTCGCGAGGGGCCGGAAAACAACGCATTTCTGGCCCTGATTTTGCTGTTGTATTTCTTCCAAAGCCAATACTGGCGCGGCTCTCCAGCCGATATCGTCTGGTGAAATCGATTTGTTCAGACGGGCTTGCCGTCTTGCGGTAAAGTGGGGCTGTCTTACGAAAAGGCTTTTGGTGCTTGTCAAAACCACTGTGTTTTTGTACAGTAGTTTTTATGGCACGCACCGATCATTCTTTTCCCGCCGGTTCTGGGTCCCCGGCTGCCGCCCCCGCCGCCTTGCGAGGTCGGGGTGCGGTTACTAATGTTCGGCATCGCTTTGAACGCGATGAGCGTGTGCAGGTTGACGACGGCTGGTCTGCGTCGGGTCTGCCCGCCGATTTTGTCGAGCCCGTCCCCGATAATTCTCCCTCAAGCGTTTCTTCCCACCGGGTCATTCCTGTCCTGCCGGACACGCGCGTGGCGCCTGACGCCCCCAAGACCTCGGTCACGGCGGAACAGGCACGCAAGATCCTGTCGCGCAACGATTCGCCCGATATCCCCTTTGAAGTCGCCATCAATCCCTACC
>CAJYKY010000280.1 GCA_913775005.1 uncultured Achromobacter sp. | reverse complement strand
TGTTGACGATGTCGGACAGATAGGCGCCGGTGTTCTGCACGAACGTCTGGAAAAGGAACACGGTGGGGCCAACGGTCAGCACGAACAACAGCAGGACCACCGCCAGCACCATGTTGGCTTCCGACAGGAAGCGGATGCCCTTGTCCAGCCCGCTGGCCACCGACAGCGTGGCCAGTCCGCAGGTGATGACGATCAGCACGATCTGGGGCACGACACCAACCGGAATGCCGAACAGATGGTTCAGGCCGCTGTTCATCTGCGCCACGCCCAGGCCCAGCGACGTGGCCACCCCCAGCACGGTGCCGATGATAGCGAAGATGTCGACCGCATGGCCGATCGGACCATGGATGCGATTGCCGATCAGCGGATACAGCGCCGAGCGCAGGGTCAGCGGCAGGCCGTGGCGGAAGCTGAAGAACGCCAGCGTGAGCGCCACCGCCGCGTAGATCGCCCAAGCGTGCAGTCCCCAATGAAAGAAGGTGATCTTCATGGACTCGCGCGCGGCCTCGACGGTGCCGCCCTCGCCCACAGGCGGCGACACGAAGTGCATGACGGGTTCGGCCACGCCGAAAAACATCAGCCCGATGCCCATGCCGGCAGAAAACAGCATGGCGAACCAGGTGAAATTGCGGTAATCGGGCTCGCTATGATCCGGGCCCAGCTTGATGTCGCCATACCGGCTGATCGCCAGGAACGCGACCGAAATCAGGATGATGGCGACGACCAGGATGTAGAACCAGCTGGCGTGGACAAGAATCCAGCGCTGCATGGTCTCGAACAAGTCCTGCGCCGTCTTGGGCAGGATGATCGCAAAGGCCACCAGAAGTATTGTGAAGATCCCGGCCGAGTAAAACACCGGCTTATTGATCGTGGTGGGTGGTCGGGTTTCTGAAGTCATGCTGCTGCTCCTTTCGCCCAAGGGTTGCCAGTTATGGCGCCGGCCCCCCTCAGCCTGGCCGGTGCGCCGCTAGCATTACTATCACGGCCAAGCTAGGGCTGACAATCTGATTCATTGGAGCAACGCATGATCGATCATCTGGACCACCTGGTTTGATCGATCTCGGAACTACTGGCCTAGCTGATGTCAGCACCCGGGTTGCCGGCGTCCGGACCGGGCGCCGCGTCACCGAACACGACCCGGCGGAAAAACCCGGCCAGCACGGCCTCGGTCATTTCCAGGCTGACGCCTTGCGGGTCGAACGCGTAGCTAAATTGCATGCCGTCCGACAGCGCCAGCAAGCCCACTGCCAGTTGCTCGGCCGGTAGCGGCAAGGGCGTGCCCACCAGCGCAGAAAACTGCCGCACGTATTCCGTGGTGGCCGCGCGCAGTTCGCGCAGACAATCCGTGAAGCCGACCCGGAATTCCGGGTCGCGCGCCGCTTGCAGCTTGCCTTCCATCCAGAGCAGGAAACAGTCGTTTTCGCGGTGATGGGTGCTGTAGTAGGCCAGCACGCGCGCTTCCATCTGGGATCGCGATTCGCCGGCCTCGAAGATGGCGCGCATGTCGGCCATCACTTTTTCGTGGTCGCGCCGGAGCAGTTGCAGGAACAGTTCCGCCTTGCTGCCGAAATTGGAATAGAAGGCGCCGCGCGTATACCCCGCCAGTTCCGCAATGTCTTCCACACTGGCGGCCACAAAGCCTTTGGACAGGAACACCGCTTGCGCAGCATCGAGCAGACGCTGGCGCGTCTGGTCTCGGCTTTGTTCGCGAGTTAGGCGGATTTTTGACATGGCGCGAGTGTAGCATCGGCCCACATTTCAAATACAGGGTTGTATCCGAATACAGATACGCATTAGAATTCAGCCCGTATCGAGATTGATTCTTACCCCTTCGAGCCGTCCGGCTCCCTCCCAATCGCCCTTCCCGTGGCGCGAGGTGTTTCGTGAATTGTCCTGGTTCCAGCGCGCAAGTGGTCCGCGCGCGCCCGCTCCGCCGTCTGTTGACGCCCGCCGTGTTGGCGCTGGCCCTGGCCGTGACGATTTCCGGCTGCGGGCGCAAGGAAGCGCCGCCGCCCGCGCCCCGGCCCGTGGTCGCCATGCCGGCCAAAGCCGACGAGCGTTTGCCCGCCTGGACCTTGCCCGGTGAAGTGCAAGCCCGCTACAGCACGCCGCTGTCGTTCCGCGTGGGCGGCAAGATCATCGAGCGCAACGTTCGGCTAGGCGACACGGTCACGCCGGGCCAGGTCGTGGCCAAGCTCGACCCCGCCGACGCCACCAAGAATGCCGCCGCCGCGAAGGCTCAGTTGTCGGCCGCGCAGCATCAGCTGGACTACGCGCGCCAGCAACTGGAGCGTGATCGCGCCCAGGCGCGCGAAAACCTGATCGCCGCCACGCAGCTGGAGCAAACGCGCAACGCCTACGCGTCGGCGCTGGCACAGCGCGACCAGGCGGCGCAGCAAGCCGCGCTGTCAGCGGACCAGCTGAACTACACCACGCTCAAGGCCGACCACGCGGGCCTCATCACGGCCGAACAGGCGGACACCGGCCAGAACGTTGCCGCCGGCACCCCCGTCTACCAACTGGCCTGGTCCGGCGACATCGACGCCATCTGCGACGTACCGGAAAGCGTATTGGCCGGTCTGGCCGTGGGCCAGCGCGCCCAGGTGACGCTGGCGTCGCTGCCGGGCAAGACCTACACCGCCTTGCTGCGCGAGATTGCGCCGGCGGCCGACCCGCAAAGCCGCACGTACCGCGTCAAGCTCACGCTGGAATCGCCCACGCCCGACGTGCGGCTGGGCATGACGGCCAACATCAGCTTTGAGAATCGCGGCGCCGATAACGCCGACACCTACACCG
>CAJYKY010000279.1 GCA_913775005.1 uncultured Achromobacter sp. | reverse complement strand
GCCACCGAACTTGTTCGACAGAACGGTCGTGATCGCTGCCGTCAACGTCGTTTTGCCGTGGTCAACGTGACCAATCGTACCCACGTTCACGTGCGGCTTGGTACGTTCAAACTTGCCTTTTGCCATGGCTGACTCCTGACCTGGATTGCGCTTCAGACTGAAGAAAAGAACTCGAGAATTTGTGGTGCCCATGGCGCGGATCGAACGCGCGACCTCTCCCTTACCAAGGGAGTGCTCTACCACTGAGCCACATGGGCAACTTGTACAGATATCTTGCTTGGAGCGGGTGAAGGGAATCGAACCCTCGTCGTAAGCTTGGAAGGCTTCTGCTCTACCATTGAGCTACACCCGCGGCATACCCATCACCTTCTCGCTAACCAAACCCTCAAAATCAAGGCCTGGGGAACCTTACAGCCTTCGTTGCGAAAGCCGGCCAGGTTCCCTAGGCCTAATTTAAAGTCCAGGCAAACATCGCCTGGACTTAAGAGTTGGGTCTCTGGTGGAGGAGATTGGATTCGAACCAATGTAGGCGCAAGGCCAACAGATTTACAGTCTGCCCCCTTTAACCACTCGGGCACCCCTCCAGCGGAGAACTTGAGATTATGAACACTTTCGAATCCGGTGTCAAACCTTTCGGATGAAAATCTTCAAAAACTTTTGTTCTGCCACACGCGTTTCCGCGCAGAGGGGGCGAAGCTTACAGGATTCCGCGAATTGATGCACACAAAAGTTGTGAATATTGATCGGCCGTGAAAATAACGGGGTTGGTTCCGCCTGACGGATCTTCGCTAGCCATGCGGCCGACGCGCTCGGCCTGCCCTTCATCAATACCGATTTCAGCCAGCGTGTGGGGGATGCCCACATCACGGCGCAGCCGCAGCACCCAGTCCAGCACCGCATCCGGCCCATCGCCCGGCAATTCCAGATAGCGCGAAAGCGCCATCAGCCGCGGCGCCACCGCATGCTGGTTGGCCTTCAATACATATGGCATCAGGATGGCGTTGAGCGTGCCGTGATGCGCGTCGTACAGCGCCCCCAGCGGATGCGCCAGCGCGTGCATGGCGCCCAGACCGCGCTGAAACGCCGTAGCGCCCATGCACGACGCCACCAGCATGTGTTGCCGCGCCTGCAAATCGCTGCCGTCCGCCACCGCCAGAGGTAGATATTCTTTGATGAGGCGCATGCCTTCCATCGCAATGCCGGCGGCCATCGGATGAAAGAACGGGGAACAGTAGGCCTCAAGGTTGTGCGACAGCGCATCCATGCCGGTGGCCGCCGTGATCGCAGGCGGCAGGCCCGCCGTCAGTTCGGGATCCAGGATCACAATGGCGGGCAACATGCGCGGGTGGAAGATGATGCGTTTGAGTTGGGCCGATTCATCCGTAATGACGGACGCGCGCCCGACTTCCGAACCCGTGCCGGCCGTGGTGGGCACCGCGACCACGGGCGCCATGCCCGCCACATTGACGCGCTGCGCGTTGTCGCCAACGTCTTCAAAGTCCCACAGCGGCCGCTTTTGCCCCGCCATCAATGCAATGGCCTTGCCAGCGTCCAGCGCCGACCCGCCCCCGAACGCAATGACGCCGTCGTGCCTGCCCTGCCGGTACGCCGACACGCCCTCTTCCACATTGCGGCCCGTGGGGTTGCCTTTGATGTCGTGGAACAGCCCGCATTCCAGGCCAGACTGGCGGCACGCGCGCACGGCGTCGCCCACCATCGGCAATGCGGCCAGACCCGGGTCGGTGACAAGCAATGGCCGCCGGAACGCCAGCTCGCGGCACGCATCGGGCAGCTCTTTGATACGGCCGGGGCCGACCCTGACGGCGGTGGGATAGTTCCAATTCACGCTGGGCAAGGTCATGTTCGTATTCCTGATGACGGCGTAGCGCTGCGCGGCGGATGTCGCAGCCAACACTAAATATGATGGATGACTCGCTTACTGATTTTCTTCCGACCCAACGAAATCCATACACAAATATGAATGATTACTCACTTATCTAAAATACGAATAAATAATCATGTTCCGGATTTTCAACGATTTAAATTTCGTCCGTTTTCACGGTTCAAATAATCTCAAAATAGCGCGCCAATTCCCAATCCGTTACGTGACGGCGAAACTGGCGTTCCTCCCATTCGCGCGTGGCGGCGTAATGATCCACAAACGCGTCGCCGAACAAATGACGCGCCGCCGTTGACGCGCGCAGGCGCTGCGCCGCCTCCCACAACGTGGTGGGCAGATGCAGATGCTCGGGAAACTGTTGTGTATAGGCATTGCCTTCGACCATCGGATCCGGCCGCAGGCCTTGCTCGATGCCATACAGCCCCGACGCCAGCGCCGCAGACAAAGCCAGGTACGGATTCGCGTCCGCCGACCCGATACGCACTTCCACGCGCTGCGACTTGTCGCCGCCGGGGATGAGCCGCAGCGCTGTCGTGCGGTTTTCCATGCCCCAGGTCGCGTCCAGCGGCGCCCAGTACCCAGGCACCAGGCGGGAATAGCTGTTGATCGTCTGCGCGTACAAGGCCATGAATTCGGGCAGGTAGCGCTGCACGCCCGCCATGAACGCAAGCTGCACGTCGCTCATGCCGTGCCGCCCCGCCTTGTCATAAAACGCCGAGTGTCCGCTTTGCTTGTCGCGCAGCGACAAATGAATGTGGCCGCTTTGCCCGGGGTGCTCGTGCGACCACTTGGCCATGAAGGTTGCCATCAGGCCGTTTTGCTGCGCCAAGGCTTTGGTGAAGGTCTTGAACAGAAACGCCTTGTCGCCGGCGGCTGCGGCATGGTCCACCGCGATGGCGGCTTCCAGCACACCCGGCCCGGTCTCGGTGTGCAGGCCTTCGATCGGCATGTCCATGCGTTCGCACATGTCCAGCAGCTTGCGGTAGAACTCCCCTTCGACCGTGCTGCGCAGCATGGAATAGCCGAAGTTGCCGGGCGTGAAATTCTCCATGTTGCGATAGTGCTTGGCGCGCACGGATTGCGGCGTCTCGCGGAACATGAAGAACTCGTATTCCAGCGCCGCGTAGACGTCATAGCCCATGTCGGCCGCGCGATCCAGCGTGCGGTGCAAGAGACGGCGCGGGCAGATGGCGGCGGCATCGCCTTCAAACTCGGCCAGGAACAGCAGCATGTCTTCGCCGCCCGGTCCCTGCTCCAGCGGCAAGCGGCGCGCCGATTGCGGCACGATGCGCATGTGTGCATCCGGATAAGCGGTATGCCAGCCGGTATAGCGCGTGTTGTCGTAGAGCTGGTCGTCCAGGTCCCATCCCAACACCACGTCGCAAAACGCCAAGCCGGAACGCAGCGCCCCCAGGAACTTGTCGCGCCGTAGATACTTGCCGAGCATGACGCCGTCGATGTCGGCCAAGCCCACCTTGATATGCGAGAGCGGGCTGGCCCCGACCAGCCGCTCTGCGTCGTCCACCGTTGCTAC
>CAJYKY010000278.1 GCA_913775005.1 uncultured Achromobacter sp. | reverse complement strand
CTTTGGATGCTAAGCGCATGGTTGTGCGTCCCTTGCCTTCAGTCGCGCGTGAACTCGGCGCCGCCTTTCGGACGGATATAGCGCGGCAGCGGCAGGCCCGCTTTCTTTGCGGCTTGGAGGATGGAATCTTCGATGGCGCCCGCGTCGCGGATATTGGCGAATTCGCCGTCGATGAAGTTGATGTTGGCGCCGAACACCACCATGAATCCTTCGGCCGGTTCCGTCGCCTCTTCAGGCACGGAAAAGGTATGCACCGATCCGCCGGGCTCGTACAGATAACTGCCCGCCGTTTGCGGATCGTTGGGGTATTCCAGATAGTTCCACTGCCCCTTGGTCGTAAAGAAGTGCACGACGCCTGTGTGGAAATGGGTGGGCAATCGCGTGCCGGGCGCAAACTTTCCGTACAGGACCCAGACGCCGTTCTCGCGATCCAGAAACAGCGGCGTAATCGTAGAACCGGGCGCGGCGCCCGGCAGTTCCACGCCATCAGCGATGTTGACCGTCAGCAGGCGGTCTGGGTGGGTAATCGTGTACGGAAGCGTCATGGCAGTTCCTGAAAAGGGAGTTATGTGGGCGCGGCTGGCGCGCAAGATTCACGCAGGATCAGCTGCGTCTTGATGACGATGCGGTCGCCGTTAGGGGGGGCGGTCTGGCGGTCGAGCTGCTTCAGGACCTGTTGCGCGGCGCACGTGCCGACGGCTTCCAGGTCCCAGCTCAATGACGTAATGGTGGGGCTGTACAACTGCGACAGATCGGTATCCCCGATACTGATCACGCTGATATCGTTGGGCACCGAATTGCCCGTGTGGCGAATGGCCTGAAGCACGCCGGACAGAATGCGCGTCCCCAGGCACAGGAATGCCGTGGGCCGCTTGGCGTACGACAGCAAGGACATCGCCTCGGAAAACGCGAACTGCATGGCGGATGACTCGGAACGCAGCAGCGCCGGGTCGGGCGTCATGCCGCGTTCTTCAAAGGCGTGCCGAAAGCCCGCGATTCTTTCCTTGCCGGTGCGCAGGTCGGTGCCGGGCGTCAGCAGCGCAATGCGGGTGTGGCCCAGGTTCAGCAAATACTGCGTGGCCTGGAACGCGCCAGCGGCGTGGTCTACATGAATGCCTACCGACGTGTCGCCAAATTCCCGGTCCAGTGCGACCACGGGCAGCTCTTGCGACAGCGCGTCGATCAGCTCGGCAGACTCCCGTTCGCACGGGCCAAGGATCAAGGCGTCGACGCGCCGTCCGCGAAAGATGTCCACCAAGGACGCTTCACGCCGTCTTTCATTGCGGGTGCTGGCCACCAGCAGCGAATAGCCTTCGGCCTGCAATGCGGTTTCTGTCGCGGTGATGATGCGCGCATAGAACGGGTTGGCAAGGTCTGACACCAGCAGCCCGATCACGCCAGAAGACTTGGTGCGCAGGCTTCTTGCCACCGCATCGGGCCGATAGTCCAGGCTGCGCGCGGCCTGTTCCACCGCGGCAATGGCGGCGTCGCTGACGCGGCCCGTGCGATTGAGCGCGCGCGACGCAGTGCCAAGCGACACGCCTGCCTTCTTCGCAACATCGCGGATGGTGATTCGGTCTTTCATGGTCAAGGTTTTGTCTATGCCAAAAGTGGCTAACATACACCGTCTTCGGCATACGCCCGTCTAGGTGCGGCGGCGGATCGGGTCAGTGCCATCCCAACTGGCGCCGGCAGCCCGGATCTCGTCGAAGTATTCGCCTTTGCCACCCTTCATTTCCGACACTTCGATCATGCCGCTGGGCAGGTCAGGGTGTACGAAATACGCGAAGCGGCCGCGCAGGCCCATGCGTCCGCCGTGTCCTTCGACATAGCCGCGCGCTAGCAATTGGCCGCAGTATTGGTCGAAGTGATCCAGCGTCCAGAAGGCGATGTGCTGCGCGCATTCTCCGCTGCGCTGAAGCGAATCCCGATACAGCGACGGCGCGTCGTCGCGCTGCTGGATCAATTCCAATTGCAGGCTGCCGGAATTGGCCAGCGCGATAGACAGGCGCGGTGGGGTGGACACTTCGCCGTGGTAGCGGAATTCAGTCGTGCCCACGTCTTCCTTGTAGAACCACGGGCCCACGCCCAGCACATCTGACCAGTGCCGCATCGCCTTTTCGATGTCGCGCACTACATAGCCCACTTGCCGTACGCCGCCAAAAATCGTGCTCATGTCGCGTCCTTAATTCATGTAGGCGCCGCCGTTGATGTCCAACGTGGTGCCGGTGATGTAGCTTGAAAGATCACTTGCCAGGAACAGGCAGCCGCCCGCGATTTCATGCGGCCGTCCCGCGCGGCGCAGCGGCCAGCCTTGCGCCGCTGCGTCCTTGCTTTCGTCCGAGCGGCCCGTGCGAGAGAAGTCGGTGGTGATGAGACCGGGCGCGATGGCGTTGGCGCGGATGCCGTGTCCGCCCAGCTCTTTGGCCATGGCGCGCGTCATGCCCTGCACGCCTGCTTTTGCCGCACAGTAGTGCGCGCCGCCGAATATGCCGCCGCCGTTCTGGGCAGAAAGCGAAGAGATCGACACAATGCTGCCCGACCGCCGCTCGATCATCCGCGGTGCAACGGCCTGGCTGAGGTTGAAGACGCCCGTC
>CAJYKY010000277.1 GCA_913775005.1 uncultured Achromobacter sp. | reverse complement strand
CGTTGACGCCCAGGGCAATGTGGCCTTGCCGTTCAACACGGAAGGCATGTATCGGGGCTACGCCCGCGTGGGCGAAAAGCCCGTCACCGCAATCTATCGCTAAGCCTTAGCTGCGGCGGGTTTGTTTTTTCAGTATTTGGGGAATGGATAAAGATGGTTGATCGCGCAACCAGCCTGGCGCTGCCGGAAAACCGCGTGGTCCAGGTCGACGACCTGACGGTGCGCTTCGTGGGATCGGAGCGCACGGTCGAAGCCGTGCGCAACCTGTCGTTCCATGTGGACCGGGGTGAAACCCTGGCCATCGTGGGCGAATCGGGTTCGGGCAAGTCGGTGACGTCCCTGGCTCTCATGCGTCTGGTGGAACATGGCGGTGGCCGTATCGCCCAGGGCAGCATGGCGCTGCGCCGCCGTAACGGTTCCGTGATCGACCTGGCCAATTCCAGCCAACGCGTCATGCGCAATGTGCGCGGCGCCGACATGGCCATGATTTTCCAGGAGCCGATGACGTCCTTGAACCCCGTGTTCACGGCCGGCGACCAGATCGCCGAATCGATCCGTCAACACCAGGGCAAGGACGCCGCCGCCGCGCGTGCCGAAGCATTGCGCATGCTGGAGCAGGTGCGTATTCCCGAAGCCAAGTCGGTGCTGGACCGCTATCCGCATCAACTGTCGGGCGGCATGCGTCAGCGCGTGATGATCGCGATGGCGCTGGCCTGCAAGCCCGCGCTGCTGATCGCCGACGAACCGACCACCGCGCTGGACGTCACCATTCAGGCGCAGATCCTGCAACTGATCCGTCAGCTGCAAGAAGAAATGCACATGGGCGTGGTGTTCATCACCCACGACATGGGCGTGGTGGCCGAAGTGGCCGACCGCGTGCTGGTCATGTATCGCGGCGACAAGGTTGAAGAAGGCCCGTCGGAGCAGGTGTTCGCCACGCCGCAGCACCGCTACACCAAGGCCCTGCTGTCGGCCGTGCCGAAGCTGGGCGCGATGGAAGGCACCGATCTGCCCGCGCGCTTCCCGCTGTTGCAAGTGGACGGCAAGGCCCAGCCCGTGGCCGAAGCCGGCGCCGCCAGCACGCAGGAAGTGCCGGCCGCCAAGCGCGAACCGATCCTCAGCGTGCGCAATCTGGTGACCCGCTTTGACTTGCGCGGCGGCATCATGAGCCGTGTGCAGCGCCGCGTGCATGCGGTTGAACAGGTCAGCTTCGATCTGTACCCGGGTGAAACGCTGTCGCTGGTGGGCGAATCCGGTTGCGGCAAGTCCACCACCGGCCGGTCGCTGCTGCGTCTGGTGAACAGCCAGTCCGGCGAAATCAAGTTCGGCGGCCGCGATATCGTGCGTCTGAAGAACAACGAACTGCAATCGCTGCGCCGCGACATCCAGTTCGTATTCCAGGATCCGTTCGCCTCGCTGGACCCGCGCGTCACCGTCGGCTTTTCCATCATGGAGCCGCTGCTGGTGCACGGCGTGGCCAAGGGCCGCGATGCCGAACGCCGCGTGGCGGAATTGCTGGAACGCGTGGGCCTGCCGCCGGAGATGGCACAGCGCTATCCGCATGAATTCTCGGGCGGCCAGCGCCAGCGCATCTGTATCGCGCGCGCGCTTGCCCTGAACCCGAAGGTCGTGATTGCCGATGAATCGGTGTCGGCGCTGGATGTGTCGATCCAGGCGCAGATCGTGAACCTGTTGATCGACCTGCAACGCGACATGGGCATCTCGTTCCTGTTCATTTCGCACGATATGGCCGTCGTGGAACGCGTCAGCCATCGCGTGGCGGTGATGTACCTGGGCCAGATCGTCGAGATCGGCCCGCGCCGCGCCATTTTCGAGAACCCGCAGCACCCGTACACCAAGAAGCTGATGTCGGCCGTGCCGATCGCCGATCCGGCGCGCCGTCACTTGAAGCGCACCTTGCTGTCCGATGAAATTCCCAGCCCGATCCGCAAGCTCGGCGACGAGCCGGTGGTGCAGCCGCTGGTGCAGGTTGGAACCGATCACTTCGTTGCCCGCCATCCGGTCGGCGGCGCGTATTGATTCCGTTGTCGTACTCGTTTTTCTTCCACCAAACCCCCTAATTCCATTTTGGAACCAGGAGTTGTAATGATGAAAGTTCTGCGCCCCACCAAGCTGATGGCCGCCGCCGCGGTGGCCTTCGGTGTGCTCGCTTCGCCGTTGGCGCATGCTGCCAAGGACGTGACGTTTGCCGTCTCCATCGCACTGGAAACGCTTGATCCGTACAACACCAACAGCACGCTGAACCAGGCGGCCGGCAAGGCCTATTACGAAGGCCTGTTCGAATTCGACAAGGACCTGAAGGTTCAGAAGGTGCTGGCCACCGACTACACCGTCAGCGAAGACGGCCTGGTCTACACGTTCAAGCTGCGTCCCGGCGTGAAGTTCCATGACGGCACCGACTTCAACGCCGAAGCGGTCAAGATCAACTTCGATCGTCCGGCCAACCCGGACAACCGCCTGTCGCGCTACATCCAGTTCAGCGTCATCGAGAAGACCGAAGTGGTCGATCCGATGACCGTCAAGATCACGCTGAAGAAGCCGTTCTCGGCCTTCATCAACGCGCTGGCCCACCCGGCCGCCATGATGATCTCGCCGGCCGCGCTGGCCAAGTACGGCAAGGAAATCGGTTTCCACCCGGTGGGCACGGGCCCGTTCGAATTCGTCGAATGGAAGCCGGCTGAATACCTGAAGGTCAAGAAGTTCGACGGCTACTGGAAGAAGGGCTACCCGAAGGTCGACACGCTGACCTTCCGTACCGTGACCGACAACAACACCCGCGCCGCCGTTGTGCAAACGGGTGAAGCGCAGTTCGCGTTCCCGGTGCCGTTCGAACAAGCTGCCGTGCTGTCCAAGAACGACAAGCTGGACGTGGTCGATCACAAGAACTCGATCATGGCCCGTTACCTGTCGATGAACACGCAGCAAAAGCCGTTCGACAATCCCAAGGTCCGTGAGGCCATCAACTACGCCATCAACAAGGAAGCCCTGGCCAAGGTCGCTTTCTCGGGCTACGCCACCGTCGTTGACGGCGTCGTGCCGCAAGGCGTGGACTTCGCTCACAAGACCGGCCCGTGGCCGTATGACATCAAGAAGGCCAAGGCCCTGCTGGCTGAAGCCGGCTACCCCAATGGCTTCGAAAGCCAGCTGTGGTCCGCCTATAACGACGGCACCTCAGTGAAGGTGGTTCAGTTCCTGCAACAGCAGCTGTCGCAAGTCGGCATCAAGGTGTCGGTGGAAGTGCTGGAATCGGGTCAGCGCGTGCAGCGCGTTCAACAGGTGCAGAAGCCTGAAGACGCCAAGGTCCGCATGTACTACGCCGGCTGGTCGTCCTCGACCGGTGAAGCCGACTGGGGCCTGCGTCCGCTGTTGACCACCGCCGCGTTCCCGCCGGTGCTGAACAACGTGTCGTACTACTCGAACAAGTCGGTGGATGACGGCATTCAACAAGCGCTGGCCACGACCGATCGCGCCAAGAAGACCGAAATCTACAAGAACGTTCAGGAAACCATCTGGAAGGATGCCCCGTGGGCCTTCCTGGTGACCCAGAACAACCTGTACGTGAAGTCGAAGAACCTGTCGGGCGTGTACGTGGAACCGGACACCTCGTTCTGGTTCGGCGACATCGACCTGAAGCAGTAAACACCAGCTTCACTCTTGGGGCCTTCGGGCTCTTGTAAGGCCACATTCGGCGGGGACGCGGTGTCCCCGCCGATGTTGCAGGAATTTCAATGCTGACCTACATCGTCAAACGTCTTTTGGGCATGATCCCCACGCTGCTGCTGGTTGCGGTGGTGGTGTTCCTGTTTGTGCACATGCTTCCGGGCGACCCGGCGCGACTGGCCGCGGGCCAGGAGGCCGACCAGCAAACCGTTGAGCTCGTGCGCAAGGAACTTGGGCTGGATCTGCCCCTGCCGCAGCAGTTCGTGCGCTACTTCAGCCACATGCTGCAAGGCGACCTGGGTACGTCTTTGCGTACCAAGCGCCCCGTCTCGACCGAAATCGCAGACCGCTTCATGCCCACCTTGTGGCTGACGCTCGCCAGCATGGTGTGGTCAGTGTCGTTCGGCATGATCATCGGGATCGTGTCGGCCGTCTGGCGCAATCGCTGGCCTGACCGGCTTGGCATGACGCTGGCGGTGTCAGGCATCTCGTTCCCCGCGTTCGCGCTGGGCATGATGCTGATGCAAGTGTTCTCTGTGAACCTGGGCTGGCTGCCAACCGTGGGCGCCTCGACCTGGCAACACTACATTCTTCCGTCCATCACGCTGGGCGCAGCGGTGGCCGCCGTGATGGCGCGCTTTACCCGCGCATCCAGATCGGAAGAGCGTCGTGTAGGGAAAGAGTGTGGCAGCGAGTGGGGGGGGGGGGGGGGGGGGG
>CAJYKY010000276.1 GCA_913775005.1 uncultured Achromobacter sp. | reverse complement strand
TGATGCTGACGCTGCCCACGCTCGCCATGATGTGGCTGTTGCTGATTTCGTTGAAGCTGCGCGTGTTCCGGCCGCTGCTGGAGTGGTCGCGGCGCGTGTATGAAGGCGAAAAGCTCAGCCGCACGCTGATCGACACGGCGCCGGTCGGGCTGGGGCTAATTTCCCTGGATACCGGCAAGGCGCTGCTGCGCAGCCCCGGCATGGCGCAGATTGCCGCGCGGCTCGCGCCGGGTGAAGACGCGCTGCCCAAGGCGTGCATCGAATTGCATAAGGCGCACGTGGCGCGTGGCGATGTGAGCTGGCGGCAGGGCACGTTCAATGAAGACCTGCGCTTTGACACGCTGGACCGTATTGGGCTGGAGCTGTCGGTCAGCATGGTGCGTGCGCGGTATCAGGGCAAGAACGTGCTGGTCACGGCGCTGTCCGACGTGACGGCGAAGAACCGCGTGGAACAGCAGTTGCGCAAGGCGCGCCAGGCGTCGGACCGCGCGAACGCGGCGAAGTCCGCGTTCCTGGCGGCGATGAGCCATGAAATTCGCACCCCGTTGAACGCCATCCTGGGCAACCTGGAACTGCTGTCGCATTCCACGCTGGATGCCGCGCAGCGGGACCGGCTGCGCACGATACGGACGTCGTCGGATGGCTTGCTGGCGATTGTCAGCGACGTGCTGGATTTCTCGAAGATCGAAGCGGGTGAGCTGCGGCTGGAGTCGATTCCGTTTGACGCGCTGGACGTGGCCGCGCAGGCGCTGCGCATGTTCGCGCCCACGGCGCGGGGCAAGGGCTTGACGCTGGTTGGCCAGTTGGGCGAAACCGTCACGCTGCCGATGCAGGGCGATCCGACGCGGCTGGGCCAGATCATCAACAACCTGCTGTCCAACGCGGTCAAGTTCACCGACGAGGGCAAGGTGTCGCTGACCCTGTCGGTGGACGCGGAGCAATCCCTGCTGGTGCTTGAGGTGGACGATACGGGCATCGGTATGTCGGCGGAACAACAGTCGAGGTTGTTCCGGGCGTTCAGCCAGGCCGACCCCACAATCAACCGTCGCTTTGGCGGCACGGGGCTGGGGCTGGCGCTGTGTTCGCGTTTGGCGCAGGCCATGGGGGGCGCGTTGGCGGTGCATAGCCAACCCGGCCATGGCAGCCGCTTCACCTTGCGGATTCCGTTGGGCGTCACGGCGGAAGGCGCCTCGGCGGCATCGGCCCCCAGGTTCAACGGCGAACGCGTTGCCGTGTTAGCGGCCACGGCGGCATGGCGCGCTTATGTGGGGCGTTGCCTGCGGGCGTGGGGACTGCGCGTGCAGACCTATGCCCATCCCGCGGCGCTGACACCGCAGGCGTGCGACGAGTTCGCGGCCGTGATCTTGTGGGGCGAGCGCCATGGCTGGCTGGCCGAGGACGAAAACCGCCTGGTCGAAGATGCACCCTGGGTCATCGATTGCGGTGAAGACGGTCCGGCCGAACCCGTGGTGATGGGCCGTGTGCTGAGCGCGTCGATGATCGGCCTGAAGGGGCTGGCCAGCGGATTGGCGCACGCCTTGCAGGGCGTGCCGCTGGCCGCGCCGGAACTGCGCCGGCCCGTGCTGGCGCGGCGGTTGAACGTATTGATTGCCGAAGACAACCCCGTGAACCGGCGCCTGTTCGAAGAGCAGCTGCGCGTGCTGGGTTGCGAGCCGACGTCCGTGGAGAACGGCATTCAGGCGCTGGAATGCCTGGAGCGGGCGGCTTTCGACGTGTTGTTGACGGATCTGGCCATGCCCGAGATGGACGGCTTTGCGCTGGCCGCCATCGCCCGCGCGCGCTGGCCCGCGATGCCTGTGGTGGCAGCCAGCGCGCACATGACCCCGCAGGAGCGGGCGCGGTGCGAACAGGCGGGCATGACGCAGGTACTGGGCAAGCCCCTGCTGCTGGGCGAACTTGCCGATGCCTTGTCGTCCGTCAGCGGCGTGCGCGCGTGGCGCCTGGAAGCCGAAAAGGGCGGCTACCTGGGCGGACGCGCCATGGGCGAAGACCTCAAGCGCACCTTCCGTCAGGCCTGTGAATCGGCCCTGGCGGAATTGGACCGGGGCCGGCTGGCTGAGGACACCGCGCAATTGCTGGCCGAGCTGCACAAACTGCGAGGCATGCTCGACGTGTTTGGAGAACAGGGCTTGAGCCGGCTGGCAGCGCAGGCCGAGTCCAGCCTGAAAGCGGGCCGGGCCTTGGCGGACGTGGCGGCGGGGTTGCAAGCCTTGCAGGATGGGCTTGCCCGCGCGGCCTCGGCAGAAGTGTCAGTTTTGGCAGGGACCCGTTCCCACAAGCGGGGTGTGCCGTCATAATCGGCGTGTTCGCGCCTTGCCGCGCCAGCGTCATTCACTGGCTTTCACCCTCTCATGACGACATCCGAGCAAAGCACTGTATTGCCCCGTTTGCGCCGCTATCAGCAATTAGTGGTGATGGGAGGCGGCGCAGTCATTACGTTGGTGGTACTGATTGCCGGGTTGATGGAGGTGGCCGCGTCCGTCAACGCCTACCTGGCGCGCATGAAAGAGGAAGTGTCGATCGACATGCGGCGGTCCATGGACTTCACGACGCGGGCCGTGGCAACGCTGAACAATAACGTGCAGAACATGGAAGTGGCCTGGGCCAGCGCCGATGCCGACGGGCAGGGCCGCGAAGCCTCCTTCGGGGCCGATGGCGTGCTGCGCGTGCAGCCAGATCCCGACGGGCCGCCGTTGCTGGTGGTGCGCGGCACGGACGCCGCGCCGCAGGACGAGTCCTGGCGTTACATACGGCTGGCGCGAATGATGGCCGCCGCCACGGCAAGAATCGCTGCCCGCAACGCGGGCGACCTGACCGTCTACCTGTACAGCCCCGATCATCAAACGATGATTCTGTCCGTTCTGCCGTGGGGCGGTGTTGACTGGCAGGACCAGGTGGCGGCGGATCGCGCCGGTTTGTTTGCCGCCTTGACCACCGCCAATGGCCAGGCCATTGCGCCGCCAGAAGGCGGGTGGCGCGAAGCCTCCACCGGAGCGGCTCGGTTTCGCTGGCTGCCTCCGTACCAAAGTCCGCTGACTGGCAAACTCGCCGTGCGTATTGCGACGGAACTGACGGCCTGGGACGGCGAGCCGTTTGGCACGCTGGTGTATGAAATGCCATTGCAGGCGCTAGCTTCGCACTTGCCGGAAACGAGCTTTGCCGGAAGCTGCATGTTGCTGACGCCGGACGGCGAATTGATCACGACGTGCCAGGATACGGCGGAGGCGCCGGGCGCATCGGGAGCGTCGGGAGCAACGGGCGCGCAGGATGCGCAGAACGCGCAGCCGCTGGCCGTGGCGCGGCAGGCGCTTGCCGAAGGGCTGGACGACCGCACGCGCAACATGCTGCTGGACGGCTATGTGCTGTCGGGCTGGCCCTTGCGGCCGACTGGCTGGACGCTGGTCCACGCCCACCCCTGGAGCGAAATCGCGTCAGGTGTGCGGCCGCAGATCCTGCTGGCGCTGCTGACGTCGGCCCTCATCATCCTGTTGACGTGGGCGCTGCTGCTGGTGGTGAAGTGGCGCGTGTTTGTGCCTGCCGTGCGGCAGTCGCAACGCGTGTTCGACAGCGAACAGCTAAGCCGCACGCTGGTTGAGACGGCCCCTGTGGGCCTCGGGCTGATCACGGCACATTCCGGCCAGCCTTTGCTGTGCAGCCCCGCCATGATCGACACCGCTAGCCGCGTCGTGGTGGACGGGCCGGGCCTGTCCAGCGCCTTGTCTCAGCATTACCTGACGCAAGAGCGCACGCTGCCGGCCGGCGCCTCTCCCGACACGGCGGTGTTCAAGGATGACCTCACCTTCGCGACGCGCGACGGGCAGCGGCTGGATCTGTCGGTGAGCATGGTGCGCGCCCGCTATCAGGGCGAAGACGTGCTGGTGACGGCGTTTACCGATGTCACCGCCAACAAGCAGCTGGAACTGGAACTGCGCAATGCGCGGCAGGCGGCCGATTCGGCCAACGCGGCCAAGTCTGCGTTCCTGGCCGCAATGAGCCACGAGATCCGCACGCCGTTGAACGCGGTGCTGGGCAACTTGGAGCTGCTGGCGTATTCGCCTTTGGACCCGGTGCAGCGCGACCGCCTCAATACGATACGCACGGCGTCCGATGGCTTGCTGGCCGTGGTCAGCGACGTGCTGGATTTTTCCAAGATCGAAGCCGGAGAGCTTCAGCTGGAAGCGCTGGACTTCGATGTGCTGGCATTGACCGCGCAGACGCTGATGGTGTTTGCGCCCGTGGCGCGGGCAAAGGGGCTGGTACTGGTGGGCGACCTGGGCGATGCGCTGAGCTGGCCCATGCGGGGCGACCCGGCGCGGCTAGGCCAGATCATCAACAACCTGCTGTCCAACGCCATCAAGTTCACGGAGTCGGGTCAGGTGACGCTGCGCGTGTCGCGCGACGAGGCGGTCGCGCAGCTGCGTATCGAGGTCGAGGACACGGGCATCGGCATGCAGCCCGAGCAACTGGCCGTTCTGTTCCAGGATTTCACGCAAGCCGACGCCACGATCAACCGCCGCTTTGGCGGCACGGGCCTGGGTCTGGCCTTGTGCCAGCGGCTGGCGACCGCGATGGGCGGCACGCTGGGCGCGCAGAGCCAGCCCGGCGTGGGCAGCCGCTTCACGTTGTGCATGCCGCTGGGCGGCGCGGCGCCGATAGCGGGTGCGGGGGATGGAACGCCGCGCTTTGACGGAGAACCGGTGCTGCTGGTGGCTGCATCGCAGGCCGAGCGTGTGCGCGTGGGCGGGCTGCTGCGAGGCTGGGGGCTGGACGTCACGCCGCACGCGCACCCCGCCACGGTGAACCAGGCCGACGTCGAAGATGTGGCCGCGCTGGTGATCTGGGGCGACCGGCAGACCTGGCATCCTAATGACGAGAACGCCTTGGTCGAGGACGCTTCCTGGGTGGTCGATTGCAGCGAAGAAGGGCCCGCCGAACCGGTCGCGTCGGGGCGGGTCGTGAGCACGTCGGTGTATGGCGTGCGCGGTCTGGCCAAGGGCTTGCGCTATGCCTTGCAGGGTGAAGCCCTGTCCGCCTCGCAGCCTGGCGGTATGGCGCTGGGCAAGCGGCTGCGCGTGCTGGTGGCGGAAGACAACGTCGTCAACCGCAAGCTGTTTGAAGAACAGCTGGCGCTGTTGGGCTGCGAGGCCACGACGGTGGTGGATGCGGCCCAGGCCTTGGCGCGGCTGGAACAAGAGACGTTCGATGTGCTCTTGACCGATCTGTCGATGCCCGGGCAGGACGGCTTTGCGCTGGCCCGGCAAACACGGCAGCGCTGGCCGGCCATGCCCGTGGTAGCCGCCACCGCGAATGTCACGCCGCAGCAGCGCGTCGCGGGCGAGCGCGTGGGCATGGCGAAGGTGCTGGGCAAGCCCTTGTCGCTGGCGGATCTGGGCGCGGCGTTGTCCGAGGTGGCGGGCCTGCCGCTCTTGCCCGGCGGGGCAACTGCCGACACCGGCCTGTTGGGCGGCCGCGCCGTGGCGGATGACACCCGGCTGGCGTTCGAGCAATCTTGCCGCGATGCCGTCGAGTCGATGATGGAGGGGTTGCGCGACAACGATGCGGCGCGCTTGCGGGCCGAGCTGCATTCGTTGGGCGGCGCGTGTGCGGTGTTCGGCTTGAATGATCTGGCCGCGCGCGGCACGGCGCTGTCCAGCGCGATCTCCGAGCGCGGTGTGGACGCGTGTGCCGACGACATCTACGCGCTGTGCGACGCGCTGCTGGCGGCGGTGCTGCATGAGCCTCAGCACCTGCTGCACGTGGCCGACCAGATCATCGCGCGGCTGGACGCCTGCGCCGCAACGCAAGGGGAGGCGGCAGGCATCGCCGAGCTGGCCCGGACGCTGCGCGCGAGTCTGAACGATCAGCAAGGGTGAAGCTGGGGGCTTGCGGCCAGAACGTAAGCAATGCCGCCGCAAGGCAAAGCGTCGTGGCCAGCCCCCCGGCTCAGCTCAGCAAATGCAACGCCGCCAACGCCAGCAGCAGCGCAGGCGGCATCACCACCAGGCCCAGCCGCAGGAAGCTGAACGCGCTGACGTGCATGCCTTCGCGGCGCACGGCCAGCAGCCA
>CAJYKY010000275.1 GCA_913775005.1 uncultured Achromobacter sp. | reverse complement strand
CCCGGCCACCGGCCGCACGGTGCCGGCCGGCGAACGCGGCATTCTGGCGCACTGCGATCTGGGCAACTTCAATTCCGTCAGCACCATCCTGACGGAAGACGTGGGACAGCCCGCCGATGGCGGCTTCCTGCTGCTGGGCCGCGCGCAGGGCGCACAGGCCAAAGGCTGCTCGCTGGCGGTGGAAGAATTCATCGAGTCGGCACGGGCATGAACACGCAACGGGTTCAAGCGGGCTATCTGCCGGGGCTGGCCACGGCGGATGTGCAATGGCACGTGCTGCCGTTTGAACAGGATGGGCAACGCGTCGACGTCGCCGTGCCGGTGCTGACGGCCGCGCAAATGCAAGCGTTGGCGGCGCGCGTCAAGGAAGCCAGCGCGCGCCATCTGAAGACGATGACCGTCTCCGACATCATCACGGTGATCGACCGCGCCATTGCCCGCTTGCTGGACCCGAACGATCCCTATCGCCGTCAGGCCGACGCCTTGCTGCCGATTGTCAGCGGCTATGACGCCGACATGGTGCGCCTGGGTCTGACCGGCTTTTTGAAAACGTTCCGCGCGCCGCAGCTGCATCGTTTCGTGGTTGAAGACTTCGCCAACCCCAAGGTGCTGGATGGCTTTCAGCCCGCGCCCAAGGGCGGCGCGGTGCGCGCGCACGGCCCGCAACTGCTGGTGCACAGCTGGGCGGGCAACGTGCCCGCGCTGGCCTTATGGAGCCTGGTGTGCGGCCTGCTGGTGAAGGCGGGCAACATCGGCAAACTGCCCAGCGCCGAACCATTATTTGCGGGCTGGTTTGCGCAACTGCTGGCAGAGGTGCACCCGCCGCTGGCCGACTGCCTGGCCGTGGTGTGGTGGCGCGGCGCGGGCGAAGACGACGCGACCGCGCTCTACCTTGAGGCCGACACGGTGGTGGCTTACGGCGGCAACGCGGCGCTGCACGCGATCCAGCGCCGCCTGCCCGTCACCACGCGCTTTCTGCCGCATGGCCACAAGCTGGGCTTTGGCGTGATCAGCGCCAAGGCGCTGGACGCGCAGCAGGCCCCCGCCCTGGCGCGGCGCGCGGCGTGGGACGTCATGCGCTACGACCAGCAAGGCTGCTATTCACCGCATGTGTTCTATGTGCAGCGCGGCGCGCCGGTGTCGCCGCGCGCCTTCGCCAGCTATCTGGCGGGCGAGCTAGCGACGCTGCAACAGCGGTTTCCGCGCCGCGCGCTGGAACTGGAAGAGTCGGCCGCCGTGGCCAAGTGGCGGCAATCGATCGAATGGGCATTGCCTGCCAGCCAGCCTGACAACACCGGCCGCGCCGACGCGTTGATTGGCGACCCGGAATCCGCCTGGAGCGTGTCCTACACCGACACCGCGCCGCCGCTGTCGCCCACCGCCTTGCAACGCAGCATCGTGGTGGCGGCGATCGACTCGCTGGACGACGTGGCACCGCGCGTGGTCCCTCACCGCGACTATCTGCAAACCGCAGGCGTGGCCGCCACACCCGAAGAGTTGTACGTCTTGGCCGAACAGCTGGGCGCGGCAGGCGTGACCCGCATCAGCGCCATCGGCGCAATGAGCACGCCGCAAGCGGGCTGGCACCATGATGGCCGCTTCAATCTGCTGGACCTGGTGCGCATGACCGAGATCGAGTCATCCGCCGAAACGGCCGCCGACCCCTACGCGCGCTACGAGCCATGAACGCGCCTCCGGCTACGCCCTTTCTCGACATGGCGCGGGTGGTTTACACCTACCCGGGCCGCCCGCCGATTGTGGACGGCATCGACTGGCGGCTCGACGCCGGCGGCATCCATTGCCTGGTAGGACGCAGCGGCTGCGGCAAAACCACCTTGTTGAAACTGGCCGCCGGCCTGCTGACGCCGCAGTCTGGCCACATCCGCCTGTGGGACGGCACCGCCGCCAAGCCTGGCCCGCAGCTGGGCTATGTGTTCCAGGCGCCGACGCTGCTGGAATGGCGCCGCGTGATCGACAACGTGCTGCTGCCCGTGACGCTGCAACGCCGCCCGCAGGCGCAAGACATCGAACGCGCGCACGGCCTGCTGGCGATGCTGGGACTGTCGGACCACGCGCAGCGCTATCCCCGGCAGTTGTCCGGCGGACAGCAAAGCCGCGTGGCGCTGGCGCGTGCGCTGATTCTGGAACCCGCCCTGCTGTTGCTGGACGAACCCTTTGCCGCGCTGGACGCCATCACGCGCGGCGAACTGCAAGACGACCTGATGCGGCTATGCCGGCAGCGCAATACGACCGTGCTGTTCGTCACGCACGACATCAGCGAAGCCGTATACCTGGGTGACCGCGTAGCCGTCATGCATCAGGGGCGCATGCTGGCCGACCTGAGTGTGGACTTGCCCGCGCCGCGCACGCAGTCGCTGCGCCACGGCGCCGCATTCAACCAGACCTGCGCGCAGATCTTTGACCTGATGAACGGAGCGCGCGCATGACGGGCATGAAGGCCTTTGCCGAATCGCGCTGGCTTGCGCTGGTGTTGCTGGTCGTGCTGCTGGGCGCCTGGGAGCTGACGGTGCGCGAGGCCGGCATCTCGGCCTTGGTGCTGCCCGCGCCGTCCGCCGTTGCGATCACCTTGTGGAACAGCCTGGCCACCGGCTATCTGTGGCCGCACATCGGCGCCACGCTTGCCGAAATCCTGCTGGGCTTGGCGCTGGGCGGCGCGGCGGGGCTGGCGATGGGCGTGGCGCTGGCGGAATCCACGCTGCTAGACCGCGTGTTCAAGCCTTATGTCATCGTCAGCCAGGTCGTACCCAAGCTGGCGCTGGCGCCGCTGTTTGTGCTGTGGTTCGGCTTCGGCATGGCACCCACGATCGTCATGACTGCGCTGATCTGCTTTTTTCCGTTGATGGAAAACACGCTGACCAGCCTGCGCCAAGTCGACCCGAACCGGCTGCAACTGTTTCACATGCTGGGCGCAACGCGCATGCAGACGCTGCTGCGCCTGAAGCTGCCCGCTGGCCTGCCCGGCATTTTGGCCGGGCTGCGCGTGGCGCTGGTGCTGGCGCTGGTGGGCGCGGTGGTGGGCGAATTCATTGGCGCAAGCCGTGGCCTGGGCGCGGTCATCATCGCCGCGCAAGGCATGATGGACACGCCGCTGATGTTCGCCGCGCTGACCGCCATCGCCGTCATCGGCCTGCTGGCCTATCAGGCGACGCTGCTGCTTGAACGGCGGCT
>CAJYKY010000274.1 GCA_913775005.1 uncultured Achromobacter sp. | reverse complement strand
CGACGAAGACGGCGCACAACGGCTGACCATCCAGGTCGTGGATACCGGCATCGGCATCGGTAAGGAAGAACAGACCCAGCTGTTCAGCCCGTTCTATCAGATCGACAGCGCCAGCCACACGGTGCGCGGCGCGGGCATCGGCCTGTCCATCTGCGCGCGTCTGGCCAGGCTGATGGGCAGCAGAATCCGTGTGACCAGCGAACTGGGCCTGGGCAGCAGCTTCGCGCTGGACTTGCTCTTGCACACCACCGACGGCCCCGCCGTCACCGAACCCGCCCTGCACGGCATCAACATCCACGTGCGCAGCCCGCACCGCGAACTGACCCACAACGTCTGCCAGTGGCTGACGCGGTGGGGTGCAACGGCGCTGCCCGTCACGCAGGCCCAGCCGCGCGGCGAGCGCGACGACGTTTTCCTGGATTTGCTGGGCACGCCGGACACCCGCCCCGTCAACTGGGCCGGCCACTACCTGGCTGCCGGCGACCCGTGGGCCTGCCCGGCCGACGCCCCGCCGCAAGTCGACGGACACGATCTGGACGGCATCGGCTTCGGCATTGAACGCGTGCTGCGGGGCGATTCGCCCTTGCCCGCCGCCGCCCCCACCGAGGCTCCGCTGGACCCGCTGAACCTGCGCGTGCTGATGGCCGAAGACAACCCCATCAACCAGGCCACGCTGCGCCACCAGCTTGAACAGCTGGGCTGCACCATCACCGTGGCGGCGGATGGCGCCGAAGCGCTGTCGCTGTGGGAGCTGAGCGCCTACGACGTGCTGCTGACCGACGTCAACATGCCCAAGATAAACGGCTACGAACTGACCGGCACCTTGCGCGAACGCGGGTATTCGCAACCGATCATCGGCGTGACCGCCAACGCCATGCGCGCCGAGGAAGCGCGCTGCATGGCGGCGGGCATGAACTCGTGGCTGGTCAAACCGATTGAACTGAGCACCTTGCGCCGCCACCTGAGCAGTGTTGCGCCGCAGCGCGGCCAGGCGGGGCCGCCTGAACCGCCGGCGGCCGCCTCCGCACGCATATCGTCGGGCGACTCCGTGCCATCTCCCAGCCCCGCACCCGCCCCTGCCCTTGACTCTGCTTCGGCCCCCGCGCCCGCGCCCGAGGACACGATGGCGCAGCGCAGCACGGATGCGCCCGCGCCGCTGGTTCCGCCCAAGTACCGCCGGTTGTTCCTGGACACCATGCACAGCGACATGGCCAACCTGCAAACCGCGATCGACAAGCGCGACGTGCCCAGCGCCTTGCAGATCATGCATCGCATGCGCGGTGCGCTGGTAATGGTAAAAATGACACCACTTTCCACCGGCTTCGAAGCCATCGAAACGCGTCTGCGCCGCGACGGCCCGGATCAACAAGCGTTTGAGGACGCCACCGCGCTGATGCGCGACCTGCGAGACCTTCTGGCCCAAGTCTGAGACTTGGTGCAGAATGCCTTTGAATATTTCTCTGCTTACTCATCGCGTCCTCGAATGGAACGTCTTCGCATAGTCCTCGCCGACGATCACCCGCTAGTGCTCATGGGCATGCGCGATCTGCTCGACAACGAACTCAGCTTTGAGGTCACGGCAACGCTGGCCAGCCCGACGGCGCTGGTTGAACATTTGCAGCACAACGCGGCGGATGTCGTCATTACCGACTACTCCATGCCCGGCGATGAAACCTATGGCGACGGCATCCGCCTCGTCAAATATCTGACGCGGCATTTTCCGCGCGCGCAGATCGTCGTGCTGACCATGGTGTCCAACCCCATGATCCTGTCAGCGCTGTATGACGCCGGCGTGGCGGCGGTGGTGCTCAAGCGCGACAACCTGAACGAAATCGTCACCGCGATGCGCACGCTGCAAGCGGGCCGCAAGTACTATCCGCCCGGTTTCCAGCGCGATGGCACGGTGGACTCCCGCACCAAGTTCATCGGCGAACGCATCAACAGCCTGTCGCCCAAAGAATTCGAAGTGCTGCGCCATTTCATCCGGGGCGAATCCATGATGCAGGTGGCCGAAACGTTGAAGCGCAGCGTGAAGACGGTCAGTGGCCAAAAGATATCGGCTATGCGCAAGCTGAATGTGCAGACGGATCAGGAGCTGGTGGCGTTCTGCGTGGAAAGCGAGATCTTTCAATAGCGCTGCAACCTCGCCCCCCGACATCGCGCTGCAACATCGCGGCGAACCTGCCGGGTTCGCCGCCCCTTCCCTGAATGCCATGACGCACGACACCCAAGACACCCCCGACACCATCACCGACCAGGAAGTGGATCGCAAGACGCTTGAATCCCTGCTTGCCCAAGCCGCCGGGAAGCCCCTGTCTTTTCAGGATTGCGATTTTCAAGGCGCCGACTTCTCGCGGCTGGATCTGCGCGGCGCGCGCTTTACGGCCTGCGCCATTGCGACCACCTCGTTCCAGGGCGCGACGCTGGCGGACACCACCTGGGTCCGCTGCCGGGGCGGGCAAGCCAACTTTGCTTCGGTAGACGCCAGCGACGCCGTGTTTCAGAACTGCGATCTGAACAACGCCAACTGGCGCCGCGCGCGCCTGGCGTCGGCGCGCTTCCAGGGCTGCAAGCTGACCGGCTCCGACTTTGACGGCATCGCCTGCCTGGGCTGGACGGTTGAAGAATGCCTGTTGGTCGGCGCCTTGCTGCGCGGCGTGTCATTTCGCAAGG
>CAJYKY010000273.1 GCA_913775005.1 uncultured Achromobacter sp. | reverse complement strand
ACGCTTTGCTCGATGGGCGCGCCGATCTGGCCGTGCACTCCTTGAGGGACGTGCCGGTGGATCTGCAAGCCCCGTTCGAGCTATGCGCCATTCTTGATCGCGCGGACCCGCGCGATGCCTTCGTGTCCAACCGCTATGCATCGCTGGCAGATCTGCCGGCGGGCGCAGTCGTGGGCACGTCCAGCCTGCGGCGTGAATCCCAGATCCGTGCGCGCTTTCCGGCGCTTGTGGTCAAGCCGCTGCGCGGCAATCTGGACACGCGCCTGGGCAAGCTGGACAAGGGTGAATACGACGCCATCGTGTTGGCCGCAGCCGGGCTGGAAAGGCTGGGGCTGGCCGAACGCATCAAGAGCCTGCTCGACCCCGCCGACAGCTTGCCGGCGGCCGGGCAGGGCGCGCTGGGCATCGAGATCCGCGACGATCGCGATGACATGCGTGCCTGGCTTGCTCCGTTGATCAGCCCGTCTACGACGGCCTGTGTCGAGGCCGAACGGGCCGTGTCCCGGACGCTGGGCGGATCCTGCCAGGTGCCGTTGGCGGCGTATGCCGAGCTCGATGGCGACACCTTGTCGCTGCGGGCGCTGGTGGCCTCGCCTGATGGCGTGCGCATGGTTCACACCTCGCGCAGCGGACCGGCCGCCAATGCCGACGCGTTGGGCGTGGCAGCGGCACAGGAATTGCTGGACGCTGGCGCGGCCGCCATTCTTCAAGCGCTGCTGCAAGCTGATCCCCGGCCAGACTGATGGCCAACGCGCCGCGAGTCGCCGTCCTGACGCGGCCCGCGGGCCGCAACGAGGCGCTGGCCGGCCGTCTTGCTGACGCCGGCTGGTCCGCCTGCATCCTGCCCGCGCTGGAAATCCACCCGCTAGAAGTCGCCGCCGCCGATTTGCCCCGGCCGGCCGATTTCGACATGGTCGTGTTCGTCAGCGGCAACGCAGCCCGGCAATATCTGGAGCAACTAACGCGCGCCGATGGCATGACCGCCTGGCCGTCGCGCGTGCTCGCCGCCACGGTGGGCCCGGCCAGCGCTCAAGCGCTGCGTGAGCTGCCCGCCTTTGGCGCGAATACAACAGTTTTGCATCCTGGCGATGACGCGGTCAGTCATGACTCCGAAGCGCTTTGGCAGGTGCTTTGCGCGCTGCCACAGGTGCCGTCCCGGGTCTTGCTCGTGCGTGGCACGCAGGGCCGGGATTGGCTGGGCGATACGCTTGCCGCGCACGGCGTGTCCGTGACGCGGCACGCGGCCTACCTGCGACGTGCCGCAAGGTGGGACGCCGCCGCGCTCGCTACCCTGCGCGGCTGGGCGCAAGCCGGCGTCCGCGCCACCTGGCTCATCACCAGCGGCGAGGGCGCGGATGCGGTGCGCAGCGCCATCGACGCCGCAGGGCTGACGTCCTGGTGGCAGGGCTGCCGCTTCGTCGTCACGCACCCATCGTTGGCGCGCCGCATCCCGCAAGGCTGTCATGACACCGACGTGTCAGGAATGGTAAAAATCTGCTTGCCCAACGACGAGTCGATATTCCAGGCTTTTGTTGCTGCTTGATTCGTTGCTTCGGACTGACACCGAATACAATCGCGTCATGACAGACAAGACTCCCGCTACCGATCCGGTCGTTAATACGGCCGCCCCGGGCGCAAGCGCGCCCGCATCGGCCCCGGCCGATTCCGTCAAGGCCCGTCCGGCCAAGCGCGGCAGTGGCCCGTTGGTCACCGCCCTGATAATCGTCATCCTGCTCGCTGTAGGCCTGGGCTTTGCCCTGTGGAAGCAGCGCACGCAATTCGTATCGGCGGGGCGCGAAGTCGCCACGCGTATCGATACGTTGACGGCCGACGTGGCGCAAGCCCGCAAGGACACTCGCGAAGCCTTGGCGCTGGCGCAAGCGCAGGCCGGCCGTGTGGGCGAGCTTGAAGAGACGGTGCGTGAAACCCAAAGCCAGTACAACGCGCTGCAACAGGCGTGGCAGAACTTCAATGACAGCGCCAGCGACGAACTGCTGGCTAATGACATCGAACGTCTCTTGACGATCGCCAATCAACAACTGCGTCTGGCGGGCAACGTATCCAACGCCATCGTGGCGCTGGAAACCGCTCAGTCGCGTCTGGCGCGCGCCGACCGGCCGCGTTTCTCCAGCTTGCAGCAAGCCATCAACGGTGACCTGGACCGCCTGCGCGCCGTGTCCACCGTTGACATTCCCGCTCAATCTTCCCGCATCGAACGCCTGGTGGCGTTGATCGGCAAGGCGCCGATGTTGGTGCCTGATGCCGCCGCGCCTGGCGTGGCCGCCGCCGGCGAAGCGCAGCCTGCCGTTGCACCGGCGCCCGCTGTCGATCCGCAAGCCGGTCTGCCCGCCGATGCGCCCTGGTGGCAACGCTGGCGCGCTGAAATCGTGTCGTGGCCCGGCCGCGCCGGTTCTGCATTGGCGCACGAACTGGGCGGGCTGATCACCATTCAGCGTGTGGACGAACCCGCCGCCTTGCTGCTGTCGCCCGAACAGGCCGATCAAGTGCGCGGCACGTTGCGCCAACGCCTGCTGACCGTGCAACTGGCCATGCTGATGCGCCAGCCTTCCGTGTGGAAGAGCGAACTCGACAACGTTGGCGTGACGCTGTCCAAGTACTTCGACAATCGTTCCCCCGATACCGTCGCCGCCCAGACGCTGGCGCGCGAACTCGCGCAGACCGACATCGCCGTGCGCATGCCGGACGTGGCCGACAGCCTGAACGCTGTGGCCGCCTTGCGGGCTGCGGGTTTCAAGACTAGCGGGCAGGACTGAGCCTTATGCGTACCTGGTTCTGGACACTGCTGCTCGCCGTCGTCGCCGTCGCCCTGGCGGTGGTGCTGCGCTCGCATTCCGGCAACGTGCTGTTGCTGGTCTGGCCCTGGCGCATCGGAATGTCGCTCACGCTGGCCGTGCTGCTGATCGTTGCGGCCTTCATCGTGCTGTACGTGGGTTTGCGCCTTCTGGCCTGGTTGCTGGCCATCCCCGATCGTGTGCGGGTGTGGCGCGGCAAGCGCGCCCAGGCGCGTGACCACGAATTGCTGGAGCGCGGCTGGATCGGTTTGCTGGAAGGCCGCTACACCCACGCCGAAAAAGATCTGACCAAGCTGCTTGAGCAAACCAAGGTGCAGACGCGCCGCGTGCTGGCTGCCTTGTCTGCCGCGCGTGCCGCCCATGGCCTGGGCGAGTTCGACCGCCGTGACCGCCTGCTGGCGACCGCCCAGGAACAAGCCGGCACCGACCCGGGTCTGGTCGAAGCCACGGCCACCGTTTCGGCCGACATGCTGCTGGATCAAGGCCGCGCCGAACGCGCGTTGGCCGTGCTGGCCCCGCTGGCAGATGGCGGTGCTCGCCATCTGCATACGATGCGCCTGCTGCTGCGCGCCCACACGGCGCTGCATCATCACGAACAGGTCTTCACGCTGGCGCGCGGTCTTGTCCGCCGCAATGCCCTGGCGCGTGCCGAAGCCGATCTGCTTATCGATGCCTCGGGTGCGGCGCGCTTGCGCGCGGCGTCCCAGAACGATGCCTGGCGCGCCATCTGGAAAGACCTGAAGGCCGAAGAACGGTTGTTGCCCGATGTCGCGCTGGCAGGCGCAGCTGCCTTCGATGCGGCTGGCGAAGCCAACGAAGCGGCCCGCGTGCTGGAAGCGGCCATCGCCGTGAAGTTCAACCCGACGCTGGTTGCGGCGTATGCGCGTTGCGATGCTGAACAGGTATCGCGCCGGCTGGCCAAGGCGGAAACCTGGTTGCAGCAGCGTCCCACGGATCCCGACCTGCTCACCGCGCTGGGCATGCTGTGCCTGAATGGCCAGCTGTGGGGCCAGGCAGAACGTTATCTGCTGCGCAGCCTCAGCCGCCGCAGCGATGCGCAAACGCATGCCTTGCTGGGCAGTCTTTATGACCGCCTGGATCGCCCCGCCGATGCCGTGCGCCACTGGCGCCTGGCAACGGCGGCCAGCATGGCATTGCCGGTGCTGGCAGCCGATGCGGCCTTGCCCGCTGCGGATACCGGTTCCGATCCCTACCGCGTGGACGCCGAAGGCGCCTATGCCGTGGGCCTGTCGGACCTGGATTCCGATGCGGATATCGGCGGCGATTATCCGGCGTTGCCGCCTTCGGTGGCGGCGTCGGCCTCGGACTACGTGCTGGACCCGGACGCCCGCGTCAGCAAGGACCAGCGCGCGCGCGCCTTGGCGCCGGAAGATGCGCCGGTGGCCGGTGGCACGTCCGATATCGACGAGTACTTCGACAGCGCCCCGATTCCCGCGGCGGCTTTCGACGAACCCGTGCCCACGTATTCGCCGGCGCCTGCCGTCAGCCCGAAGCCCGCGCCCGCCGCGGCTCCGGCTGCGGTGCCGCTGCCCGCGACCAAGCCGCCGTTCAAGGACGACGGCTCGCTTTGAACATTTCTTCAGACAAACAACAAGGTTGAATCATGAGTCTTGATCGCGTCTCCCCTGGTAAGAAGCTGCCGGAAGACTTTAACGTCATCATCGAAATCCCCATGAACGCCGACCCGGTCAAGTACGAGGTCGACAAGGACACGGGCGCGATTTTCGTTGACCGTTTCATGCTGACCGCCATGCACTACCCGTGCAACTACGGCTACATCCCGCAAACGCTGTCGGAAGATGGTGACCCCGCCGACGTGCTGGTGCTGACCCCGTTCCCGATCCAGATCGGCGCCGTCGTGCGCTGCCGCGCCATCGGCGTGCTGGAAATGGACGACGAGTCGGGTGGTGACGCCAAGCTGCTGGCCGTGCCGATTGAAAAGCTGTACCCCCCGTACCGCAACATCAAGTCGTACGAAGATCTGCCCACCGAAGACGTGGCGCGCATCCAGCACTTCTTCGAGCACTACAAAGATCTCGAAAAGGGCAAGTGGGTCAAGGTCAAGGGCTGGAAGGGCGTGGACGCCGCTCACGAAGAAATCGTGAAAAGCGCCGAGCGCTACAACCAGGCCTGATCGGTCAGGCTTTAGGCCGCGCCGGTGTTGCACCGGCGGTGGCCTTGATGCGGCGCGGCCGCGACGGCATGATGCCGATCGCCGCCGCGCCGTTGCTTTGCGGGGCGTGCAGATTCTGCGACACCTCGGCGGCCGCCACCTGGATGCGCGCTTGCAGAACGTCCAGACGTTCTGGCGACGTATGCGCTTGGGCGGCGATGAACACCAGGCTGCCCACCACCTTCTGCTCGGGGCTGAAAATCGCGGCGCCGATGCCCATCAGCCCACGGTCGACCTCGCCGTGCGACACCACCACGCCCGCCGTGCGCAGGCGTTTCAGATTGGCGCGGAACGCATCCCAGTCGTCGCCCAGCCCCGCTTCGCGAATTTCGGCGGCGTGCCACAGCATCAGATTGCGCAATTGATAGGGCGGCAGATTGGCCAGGATGGGCTTAGCGGTGGCGCCCCGGAACATCGGGAACGGCCGGCCGCGCGCGTAGCTCGATTCGATGCTGTGATCCGTCCAGTAGCGATCCACGCACATGACCTTGTCGCCGTAGTAGCTGCACAGCATCAGGTTGGCGTGCAGTTCGTCGCCCGTGGCGCGCATGACCTCGCGCGCAGCGCGCATCAAGGGATCATGCTGGCGCAAATGGCGGTCCAGTTCGATGATTCGGGATCCCAGCACATACGCCCCGCCTGCCGTCGGGGCCAGCAGGCCGCTTTCGGTCAGTGATTTCAGATAGCGGTAGGCGGTCGCGCGCGAGCAGTCCAGATGCGCCATGACGTCCTCCTGGAACGCGGCGGTGGTGTCGTCGCGAAAGAGGTCAAGGATGGACAGCATGCGATCGGGAGTGCTCATTGCTTCTGGGGATGCCTAGTGAATGTGGAAGCCGCCGTTGACGTCGACCACGATGCCGGTTGAATAAGAGGACAGGTCCGAGGCCAGGAAAACGATGGCTTGGGCGACTTCGGCGGGCGAGCCGAAGCGTTGCAGCGGAATGCCCTGTTTGAGTTCTTGTTCCCAATTTTCGCCGAATTTACCCAGCGTCATGTCGGTCTCGATAATGCCGGGCGCGACGCAGTTGGCGCGTATGCCGCGCGGCCCCAATTCACGTGCCAGCGCCTTCGTGAAACTGATCACGCCTCCTTTGGACGCCGCGTAATGCGAGCCGCCCAGCAGGCCGCCGCCGCGCAGCGCGGCGGTGGATCCCAAGTTGACGATGGCGGGACGACGGTCGCTTTCCAGCAGGGCGGGCAGCGCCGCATGCGTGACGTTGTAGGTGCCTGTGAGGTTCACGTCGATCATGCGGCGAAATTCCTCTTCCGGCAGATCCCAGATACGCGTGGCGGCCACGATGCCGGCGTTGTTGCCCAGCACGTCGATCCCGCCCAGCGCGTCTAGAGCGCGCTTGATCGCGGCCTCGCAGGACGCGCTGCGCGATACATCGCAGTGCACGTTGATGCGGCCCTCGGCCAGTGCGCCCGCGCCGTCTTCGGGGTAGGCGTAGTCCAGCACGGCCACGCTGGCGCCGTGCGCCAGGAACATATCCACCACGGCCGCGCCGATGCCACGGGGGTTTGCGCCCCCGGTGACAACGGCGCGCTTGCCGGCCAGAAGCGCAAGCGCGCCGCTCATCACGACTTCACCAACGCGCAGTTGCCGTCCTTGAGCGGGCGGAAAGCCTGCTCGGCCGGAATCTTGCGCACCAGGTTGTAGTAGTCCCAATCGCGCTTGGATTCGGACGGCTTCTTGACCTGGAACAGATACAGATCGCGCATCACGCGGCCGTCTTCGCGGATGCTGCCGTTATCAGTCATGAAGTCATTGATGGGCGTGTCGTGCATCTTCTTGAGCACGGGTTCGGAAGCGTCCGTGCCCGCGGCCTTGACCGCGTTCAGATAATGCATCGTGGCGCTGTAGTTGCTGGCCTGCACCATCGACGGCATGCGGCCGGTGCGCTTGAAGTAGCGTTCCGACCATTGCCGCGCCTTGTCGTCCTGATCCCAGTAAAAGGGTTCGACCAGGTTCAGCCCCTGCGCATATTCCAGGCCCACGCTGCGCACATCGACAATGCTCATGAACAGCGCGGCCACGCGTTGCTTGCTGCCCATGATGCCGAATTCAAACGCCTGCTTGATGCTGTTGATGGTGTCGCCGCTTCCGTTGGCCAGGCCGATCACCTGCGCCTTGGAGGCCTGCGCCTGCAACAGGAATGACGAGAAATCGGAACTGGCGATCGGGTGGCGCACGCTGCCCACGACTTGACCGCCCTTGGCCTTCACCACCGCCATCGCATCGCGTTCCAGCGAGTGGCCGAAGGCGTAGTCGGACGTGATGAAGTACCAGCTCTTGCCGCCGTCTTCCATCACGCCGTTGGCCACGCCCGTCGCGTAGGCATAGGTGTCGTAAGTCCAGTGCATGCCGTTGGGCGAACATGCCTTGCCGGTCAAATCGGCGGAACCCGCGCTGGTGAAGATGACGACGCGCTTCATCTGCCGGGTCAGGTCCTGAACGGCCAAGGCGATGGCCGAATTGGGCACGTCCAGGATCAGATCGACCTTGTCGTTCTCATACCAGCGCCGCGCAATCGATACCCCGATGTCGACCTTGTTCTGGTGGTCGGCCGAGATCACTTCAATGGGCTTGCCCAGCACGGTGCCGCCAAAATCTTCCACGGCCATCTTCACGGCTTCCACGCCGAACTTGCCGGACAGGTCCGCCATCATGCCGGACTGGTCGCCCAGCACGCCGATCTTCACGACGTCATCCGACACCTGCGCCATCGCGGGCACGGAAAGCGCGCTCAACACGCAGGCGGCAAGGCTGATCTTGAAAGGGGTCTTCATGGGGTTTGTCTCCTTGGGGGCTTTGTTTTTTGCGCGCCGCCCTGTGCCGGGCAGTCGTGCGGGGTCATGCAAACCTGGGTGGCGGGCCTACTCCAGCGTCTGGCCGGCGTAGGCGTCGATGAACAGATTGGGCTTCAGGAAAAAGCTGAGTACGAGCGCACCGTTGGGCGCGCGCGCCACATGCTGGTTGCCGCGCGGACGCCACACGTAATCGCCTGCGCAGACCTCGCCTTCGGCGTCCACGATGGAACCTTCCAGCACGTAGGTCTGCTCGACTTCCACATGTTCATGTAGCGGCAGTTCGGTGCCGGGCTGCCAACGGAACAGCGCCGTCAACAGGCCGGATTCCTTGTCTTGCATCAGCACCTTCATGTCGATGCCTTCCACCTGCGTGGGTTTCCAGGGCAGATCGGCAACTTTCAGAAAGCGCGAAGCCAGCGGCGGCAAGGCGCTGGCGGCGGGGCAGCCGGGGGTTTCGAGGGCCATGATTTGTCTCCTAGCCAGAACTCGTTATCGAAGATAAAGCAAAAATCTTGTTATTGAGTGTTTAAAAATAGTCGCGTATATTGAGATTGATGTCAACTTTGTTTTTGCATCTGGAAAGCAGGGGATGACACAGGCCGGGCCTTGAGATCCGGTGCATATAAAACAAGGAGACAAGCTTGAAACACGACTATCTGGGGAAGACCTTTGGTCTGACGGGGCGCGTGGCGCTGGTGACGGGCGCGGCCAGAGGATTGGGCTACGCCATCGCGCAGGCCTTGGGCAAGGCGGGGGCGCAAGTGGTCGTCAACGACCTGTCGCAGCACGCTTGCGACGCCGCCTGCGCCCGCTTGGCGGCCGACGGCATCACCGCCCATGCCGCACCCTTCGATGTGGCTGATGCCGCAGCCGTGACGCAGGCCGTGGCTCGGCTGGAAGACGCGGGCTTGGCCATCGATGTGCTGGTCAGCAATGCCGGCAATCAAAATCGCAAAGCCGTGGTCGATATGCAGCCCGAGGAATGGCAGGCGCTGCAAAACGTGCATGTGAACGGGGCGTTCCATTGCGCGCGCGCCGTGCTGCCCGGCATGGGCAAGCGGGGCTTCGGGCGCATTGTGCTGATGTCGTCGGTAGCCGGGCAGGCCACCATGCCCAACATCGCCGCCTACGCGACCGCCAAGGGCGCGATTGCCGCGTTCACGCGGGCGCTGGCCGTGGAATATGGCGCAAGCGGCATCACTTGCAATGCGCTGGCTCCGGGCTTTGTGCGCACCGACTTCACGCAGGGTCTGCAAGACAATCCGCAGTTCCAGACTTTCCTGTCGGCCTCGGTTCCGGTTGGCCGCTGGGCTACACCGGAAGACATTGCTCCCGCCGTGGTGTACCTGGCGTCCCCGGGTGCGTCGTTCGTGAACGGGCATGTCCTGGGTATCGACGGCGGCCTGTTGGCACGCATGTAAGGAGCACGCCATGACCTCTAGCACCCAAGCGGTTCTGTCCGCACAGGGGCTGGTCAAGCGCTTTGGCGGCTTCAATGCCGTCGACGGCGTGACCCTGACCCTGCAAGAAGGCTCCATTCATGCGCTGATTGGCCCCAACGGGGCCGGCAAGACCACCTGCTTCAATCTGCTGACCAAATTCCTGACGCCCGATGCCGGCGTCATCCACTATCGCGGCCGTGACATCACGGCCCTGGCGCCCGAACAGATTGC
>CAJYKY010000272.1 GCA_913775005.1 uncultured Achromobacter sp. | reverse complement strand
GCCGGCCACGTCGATGCTGGACTGCACGATCAAGAACACTCTTTCATCATGCGAAACCAACCCCGCCGACGTTGCATGCGCTTATTTCGGATTGACTTTCTCAATTTCGTATTGCGGCATTCAATCCATAGTCAATTGTTTCTAATGGATAAAATTTTTGTCTTGTATAAGACAGATGAGAAAAGTTGGGTCTTATATAAGACATAAAATTCAGACGTCCCATCAACGCTCTGGAGAACTTCAATGCCTCAATCCCTGACCGAACAACTCAGCCGTGAACAGCAGATCGCTGCCCTCGAGAAGGACTGGGCGACCAATCCCCGCTGGAAGGGTGTCAAGCGTGGCTACAGCGCGGCCGACGTGGTGCGCCTGCGCGGCTCGCTGCCGATCGAGCACACCTTGGCCAAGCGCGGTGCCGACAAGCTGTGGGACAAGATCAACGGCGGAGCCAAGAAGGGCTATGTGAACGCCTTCGGCGCGATCTCCGCTGGCCAGGCCATGCAGCAGGCCAAGGCGGGATTGGAGGCCGTATACCTGTCCGGCTGGCAGGTCGCAGCCGACGGCAACACGTCCGAGACCATGTACCCCGACCAGTCGCTGTACGCCTACGACTCCGTGCCGACCATGGTCCGCCGCATCAACAACACCTTCAAGCGCGCCGACGAAATCCAGTGGGGCCGCGGCATCGAGCCTGGCAGCAAGGACTTCATCGACTACTTCCTGCCCATCGTGGCTGATGCCGAAGCTGGTTTCGGTGGCGTGCTGAACGCCTTCGAACTCATGAAGAACATGATCGCGGCGGGTGCCGCGGGCGTCCACTTCGAAGACCAGCTGGCCGCCGTCAAGAAGTGCGGCCACATGGGCGGCAAAGTGCTAGTGCCCACGCACGAAGCGTGCGAGAAGCTGATCGCGGCGCGCTTCGCGGCCGACGTCATGGGTGTGTCGACCATCGTGCTGGCGCGTACTGATGCGGAGGCCGCCAATCTGATCACTTCCGACCATGATGCCAATGACAAGCCGTTCCTGACGGGCGAACGCACGCAAGAGGGCTTCTATCGCGTCAAGAACGGTCTGGAGCAGGCCATCAGCCGCGGCGTTGCCTATGCGCCGTATGCCGACCTCGTGTGGTGCGAAACCGGCACGCCGGACCTGGGCTTCGCCCGCGAGTTTGCGCAGGCGGTGCACGCCAAGAGCCCTGGCAAGCTGCTGTCTTACAACTGCTCGCCGTCCTTCAACTGGCGGAAGAATTTGGACGATAAGACCATCGCTGCCTTCCAGGAAGAGCTGTCTGCGCTGGGCTACAAGTACCAGTTCATCACGCTGGCCGGCATCCACGTCAATTGGTACAACACGTTCAAGTTTGCGCACGCTTATGCCCGTGGCGAAGGCATGAAGCACTATGTCGAGATGGTGCAGGAGCCGGAATTCGCGGCGCGCGAGCAGGGCTACACCTTCGTGTCGCACCAGCAAGAAGTTGGGGCCGGCTACTTCGACGACGTGACCACGGTGATCCAGGGAGGCTCTTCCAGCGTCAAGGCGCTGACGGGTTCGACAGAAGAAGAGCAATTCCACTGATTTACCGTAAGGCGTGAGGAGACAAGGCCCCGGCGGGCGACTGCCGGGGCTTTTTTCTTCCGGGCCGCTAGAATCGCCGATTCGCTTTCATCCACACAAGGGCGAGAAAGGCATGCTGGTTATGACACCGCGAACTACGACAGGGATCTCCACCGGCCGTTGAGGCCGTCTGTTCGCGCCTGCCTGCCTTCCCACCAGAAAAGCGCGGACCTGTTCCGCGCTTTTTTTGTTGGCGCGACGCTCTCTCTCTCTTCTGACAAGCATTGACTTCATGATCCACATCACGCTTCCCGATGGTTCGCAGCGCGCGTTTCCCGGCCCGGTCACGGTCGCCGAAGTTGCGGCCTCGATCGGCTCCGGCCTGGCCAAGGCGGCTTTGGCCGGCAAGATCGGCGACAAGGTCGTCGACACCAGTCATCAGATCACCGCCGACAGCCCGCTGGCGATCGTGACGGCCAAGGACGCCGACGGCTTGGAAGTGATCCGCCATTCGACGGCCCACCTGCTGGCCTATGCGGTGAAGGATCTGTACCCCGATGCGCAGGTCACCATCGGCCCGGTCATCGAGAACGGCTTCTACTACGACTTTTCGTACAAGCGCCCGTTCACGCCAGAGGACTTGGCCGCGATCGAGAAAAAAATGACCGAACTGGCGGCCAAGGATGAGCCGGTGACGCGCCGTGTGCTGCCGCGCGATGACGCGGTCGCCCATTTCAAGAGCTTGGGCGAACATTACAAGGCCGAGATCATCGCCAGCATCCCGGCTGGCGAGGACGTTTCGCTGTACCGAGAAGGCCGGTTCGAAGACCTGTGCCGTGGCCCGCACGTGCCCAGCACGGGCAAGCTGCGCTTCTTCAAGCTCATGAAGGTGGCGGGGGCCTACTGGCGCGGGGACCACCGCAACGAGATGCTGCAACGCGTCTACGGTACGGCGTGGGCCACGAAGGACGAGCTCCAGCAATACCTGACGATGCTGGAGGAGGCCGAGAAGCGCGACCACCGCAAGCTGGGCCGCGAACTCGACCTGTACCACATCGACGATGTCGCACCCGGCGTTGTGTTCTGGCACCCCAAGGGATGGGCACTGTGGCAGGAGGTCGAGCAGTACATGCGCAAGGTGTACCGCGCCACGGGCTACCAAGAGGTTAAGGGTCCGCAGATCCTGGACAAGAGCCTTTGGGAGAAGACGGGCCACTGGCAGAACTACCGCGAGAACATGTTCGTCACGGAGTCGGAGAAGCGCGACTACGCGCTCAAGCCGATGAATTGCCCCGGCCACGTGCTGATCTTCAAGTCCGGCCAGCGCAGCTACCGTGACCTTCCGCTGCGGTACGGCGAGTTCGGCCAGTGCCACCGCAACGAGCCGTCGGGCGCCCTGCACGGCATCATGCGGGTGCGCGGCTTCACGCAGGATGACGGCCACATCTTCTGCACCGAGGACCAGATCCTGGAGGAGTGCGTCCAGTACACCGCCCAGTTGCAGGCCGTCTACAAGGACTTCGGATTCACGGACATCCTTTACAAGGTGGCGACCCGGCCGGAGAACCGCGTCGGTTCCGACGCGCTGTGGGACAAGGCGGAACACGCTGTGATGGAGGCCCTGCGCCGCTCTGGTGTGGACTACGTGATTGCGCCCGGCGACGGCGCCTTCTATGGCCCCAAGATCGAGTACACGCTGAAAGATGCTTTGGGCCGCCAGTGGCAATGCGGGACGATGCAAGTGGACTTCAACACGGCAGAGCGCCTTGGCGGCGAATATGTGACCGAGACCAGTGGCCGGGCCCACCCCGTCATGTTGCACCGGGCCATTGTGGGAAGCCTCGAACGGTTTATCGGCATGCTGGTGGAGCATCACGCCGGGGCACTGCCGGCGTGGCTCTCGCCGAAACAGGTTTCCGTCCTCAATATCACCGACGGACAGGCCGACTACGCCCGAACTGTTGCCAAAACGCTGCTGGATCAAGGGTTTAGGGTGGAGCTTGATCTGCGCAACGAGAAGATTACCCGTAAAATACGGGAGCATTCGATGCAAAAGCTTCCTTACATTCTTGTCGTTGGGGACAAAGAACGGGAAGCCGGCGCCGTCGCAGTGCGTGCCCGAGGCAATCTGGACCTCGGTGTGATGCCGCTGCAGGACTTCCAAGCGAAGCTTGCCGCCGACATCGCTTCCAAGGCATGAATCCGGGGTCAGGCAAGGCCCTTGTTTCGGTTTTGGCCGCATGCACACGGCGGCTATTGCTATTTTAAACATAGCGTTTGATGTTGAAGGATTGAGCCATCGCTACTGAATTTCGTGACCGTCGTCACCGCGAAGAACGCAAGCACCGCTTGAACCGGGAAATCATGGCCCCGGAGGTGCGTTTGTCCGGACCTGAGAACGAGCCGCTGGGCATCGTGAGTCTGGCCGATGCCTTGCGCATGGCGGGCGAACTGGACGTGGATCTCGTCGAGGTCGTCGCTGCGGCGAACCCGCCCGTCTGCCGGTTGATGGACTACGGCAAGTTCAAGTACCAGGAGCAGAAGAAGGCGGCCGACGCGAAAGCCAAGCAGACGGTCATCGAGATCAAGGAAGTCAAGTTCCGGCCTGGTACCGATGACGGCGACTACAACATCAAGATGCGCAACATCCGGCGTTTCCTGGCCGATGGTGACAAGTGCAAGATCACGCTGCGGTTCCGTGGCCGCGAGATCACGCACCAGGAGTTGGGCATGGCGCTGCTGCAGCGCATCCGCAACGATCTGGCAGACAGCATCATCGTCGAGCAGTTTCCGAAGCTGGAAGGCCGCCAGATGATCATGATGATTGCACCGGCCCGCAAGAAGCCGGCGGCGGTCAAGCCTGCTGCGGAAGCTGCGCCCAGCGCAGCGTCCTGATCAGGCGTACAAGAATTCAACACCGGCGGGTTGGTCGCCTGTCGGTGGTGAACGCGAAGGCTGCGAGGCCATCGCAACAAAAGTGGCTCGGGGCCAACAAGTCCGGAATCGGTTTCCGGCGCCTCACGAGCACAACCAAGAAGGAGCATTCACATGCCCAAAATGAAGACCAAGAGCGCGGCGAAGAAACGCTTCCGCGTTCGTCCCGGTGGCACCGTCAAGCGCGGTCAAGCCTTCAAGC
>CAJYKY010000271.1 GCA_913775005.1 uncultured Achromobacter sp. | reverse complement strand
CCCGACAAGGGCGCGACCAGCAAGACTTTCGGGTCGTCCTTGCCGGCGACGCGCACGTCGCGGTGAAAGTGCACCAGGCGGCAGAAAGGCTTGTCGAGCACCACCGCTTCGGTGACGCGAGCGGACTTGCCGTTGATGTCGGTGGCGGGAAGATTCCAGGCGGGCTTCTGATATTCCTTGCCGATACGCGTCATCAGCTCGTACCCGGCCGCCATCTGGCGCGAGATCGGGGTGTAAGCGAGGGGGCTGTAGGGGCTGGAGAACAGCTGAGAACCGGCATCCGTGAATGCAGCGAACGGAGTCAGGAAGGCGCGCTGCATTTCGTGCAATTGGTACAGCATGGGGAAGATGTCCTTCTGGGTCGTGCGTGTGCCCCGATTATTGCGCCGGGGACTAAAGATATATCCAATCGGCCTAAAGAAACTCCAGCGAATACCGGGATTCTGTTGCTAAAAAGAGACCCGTAACCCCATTAGGCACCAGTTTAGGGCGTAATCGCGCGCTGCCTAGGCACCAAAGGGACGAGTTAAGCATTAGCCCAGCAAGTGCCGGGCCTACCAATAATTTTCCACGGCGAGGTTGCCCGGAATGCCACGGCGGCCCGGCTTGAAGCCGCGTTCGCCCAGCAGCTTGCGGGCGTCGGCCAGCATCTCGGGGTTGCCGCAAAGCATGATTTTCGACGTCTCCGGGTCCAGCGGCAGCCCGGCCAGCTGCTCCAGCCGGCCATCGGCGATCAGCGTGGTCAGGCGCTCTTGCGGCATGCCCGGCAGCGCTTCACGCGTGGGAATGGGCAGGTAGACGAGCTTGTGCGGATCGGCGGCGTGAAGCTCGGCCAGCTCGGGGCGGGCGCCCCAGGATTCGATCTCTTCGCGGTAAGCCAGCTCCGCCACGGTGCGCACGCCGTGCACCAAAACGATGCGGCGATACGCGAGCCAGGTGGCAGGGTCGCGCAGCAGCGACAGGTACGCCGACAGGCCCGTTCCCGAGGCCAGCAGCCAAAGTTCGCCGCCCGGCGCAAAGCGCTCCAGCGTCAGGAATCCGTACGGCGTCTTTTCCACGTACAAGGCATCGCCCGGACGCAGCTGCGCCATGCGCGGGCTGAAAAGCCCGTCAGGCACGACGATGGAATAGAACTCCAGCCCGGACTCTTGCGGGGCGGACACCATGGAATAGGCGCGCCACAAGGTGGGCGGACCGGTGGGGTCATCGGCCCCGGGTAAGCCGACCCGGGCGAACTGGCCCGGCAAAAACGTATACGCGTCATCGCGCGTCACGCGCAGGGAGAACAGCTTGTCGGGCACCCAGGTATGGATCTGAGTGACGGTTTGGCGCGTGTATTTGGAGTCGTCGGTCATCGGGGCATCGCACGAAGCCGGCTGCCCGGGGGCTACCGGCCGTCGCGGATTATTTTTCCAGGTATTGCAGCTTGTCCTGCTTGCCGTTCCAGTCGTCGGCGTCCGGCAGGGGCTTCTTGGCGCGGCTGATGCTGGCGAACTCGGGCGAGAGTTCGGCGTTCAGCGCGATGAAATTCAGTTGGTCCTGCGGCACGTCTTCTTCGGCGTAGATCGCATTGGCCGGGCATTCCGGGATGCAGACTGCGCAGTCGATGCACTCGTCAGGATCGATCACGAGGAAGTTCGGACCCTCACGAAAACAGTCCACCGGGCACACATCAACGCAATCGGTGTACTTGCACTTAATACAGTTTTCGGTGACAACGTGGGTCATTCAGGAACTCCGGGATCGGCGGCATTTGTGTCTTGTTGGGCGGATTTTACCCAATGCGCGCCGGATGTGCCGGTAATACCCGTATTGACTTCGTGGCCCAAGGCCCTGAACCCCGTGTTCTCTATGCTATGGTGTCGCGAAACCGATACGCGCAATCATGATAATCACTTCGCTGCTCGACACCGATCTGTATAAATTCAGCATGATGCAGGTGGTACTGCATCAGTTTCCCGCTGCACAGGTCGAGTACCGTTACAAGTGCCGCACCGTCGGGGCCGATCTGCGGCCCTACCTGGATGAGATCCGCGAAGAAGTGCATCAGCTATGCCAGCTGCGCTTCACGCAGGACGAACTGGATTATCTGGGCGGCCTGCGCTTCATCAAGAGCGATTTCGTCGACTTTCTTGAACTCTTCCATCTGCCTGAGCGCTGCATCGAGATCACCGAAGGCGAAGGCCCGGGCGAGATCTCGATCGAAGTGAAAGGCCCTTGGCTGCACACGATCCTGTTCGAGATCCCGGTGCTGGCCATCGTCAACGAGGTCTACTTCCGCAACACGCGCAAGCATCCGGACTGGGAAGAGGGCCGTCAACGCCTGCAATCCAAGATGCACCTGGTGCTGGATGACCCGGCGCTGGCGGACTTCCGCGTGGCCGAATACGGCACACGGCGGCGCTTCTCGAAGGTCTGGCACCAGGAAGTGGTGTCGACGATGAAGGCGCAGATGGGCAAGCATTTCGCCGGCACCAGCAATGTGCTGCTGGCGAAACAGCATGAAGTGCTGCCGCTGGGCACGATGGGGCATGAGTACTTGCAAGCTTGCCAGGCGCTGGGTCCGCGCCTGCGCGACTCGCAGGTGTTCGCGCTGGAAGTCTGGGCCAAGGAATATCGCGGTGACCTGGGCATTGCGTTGTCGGACGTCTACGGCATGGATGCCTTCCTGCGCGACTTCGACATGTATTTCTGCAAGCTCTTCGATGGCGCCCGCCACGATTCCGGCGACCCTTTCGTCTGGGGCGAGCGCCTGCTGGAACACTACCGCAACAACCGTGTGGACCCGCGCGCCAAGACGCTGGTGTTCTCGGATTCGCTGACCTTCCCGCGTGCCATCGAACTGGCGCGCCAGTTCTCGGGGCGCTGCAAGGTGTCGTTCGGCATCGGCACCAACCTCACCAATGACCTCGGCCACGAACCGCTGCAAATCGTCATGAAGATGGTTCGTTGCAATGGCCAGCCCGTGGCCAAGGTGTCGGACGCGCCGGAAAAAACCATGTGCGACGACCCCGCCTATCTGGCCTACCTGCGCCAGGTGTTCCAGTTGCCTCCCGCCTGAGGGCGGCTCGGGGTACATTGCTGGTTTCCTGTTTCAACCCACCCAACTCGACTCTAGGGGAATATTCATGAGCAGCATCAAGCGCTTCCACGTCGCCAAGCGCCTGTCGGACATGGCCGTGTACAACGGCGTCGCGTACCTGGCAGGCCAGGTGCCGGACGACGCCAAGCTGGACATCACCGGCCAGACCGAACAAGTGCTTGCCACGATCGACCGTCTGCTGGCCGAAGCCGGCACCGACAAGACCAAGATCCTGATGGCCCAGATCTACGTGGCCAACATCAAGGAATTCGACGGCATGAACAAGGCGTGGGACGCCTGGGTGGCTGATGGCAATTCGCCCCCGCGCGCCACGGTCGAAGCCCGCCTGGCCAACCCGGACTTCAAGGTCGAAATCGTTGTGACGGCCGCCGTCTAAGCGATTCGCCTTCTGTAAGTGAAAAGCCCTTCGGCATGCCGAAGGGCTTTTTGTTTTTGCGGCGGTGTCAGCGGCTGAGTTCGCCATCGTTATCCAGGCATCATCATTGCGCCATCAACAAGGTCGCCGCCAACAGGCCTCCCAGCTCTGCGCAGCGGTTCAGATCGGCTTCGGGCACGGTCTTTTCCGCCACGATCTGTTCGGCCGTCTGCGCGCCAAGATTGACGATCAGCGCCGGCGCCAGGGCCTTGAGCCGCCAGCCGGTGCAGATGCGTTCCACTTGCCGCGCCGCACCGGAACCATCGCTCCCCGCGCTGATTGCACAGGCGTAGGGCAAGCCCTGGATGCGATCGAGCACGGCGTAGTAATTGCGGTCAAAGCACTCCTTCATCTCGCCGCTCAGGCTGGCCAGATTCTCTGGCGCACAAAACAGAAAGCCCTGGCTTGCCAGCAGAAGGTCCGCATCGACATCGGCGGCGCGGCGCAGCTCGACGTGCAAGGCGTCGGCCTCGTCCAGCTCGGTTGCTGCCGCCAGCGCGCCGCGCGAGGCGGCCTCGGCCATTTGCCGCGCCGCGCCCGTACGGGAATGCCAGACGATCAGCAGTTGTTTCATACGTAGCGTTCCACGGTGTCTTGCCGGTAGTACGCGCGCAGCAGTTCGTACCATTCGGGCAGGGCGTCGCGCATGGGAATCGGGTCGACGAAGAAGTGTTCGGAGCTGACGGCAAAGAACTCCGCTTCGTCGGTTGCCGCGTACGGGTCCATCGGCAGTTGCCCGTACCAGGCGTCGGCGGCTTCGCTTTCCGGGTCCACGTCGTGCGGGATGGCGGCTTCCACGGCGTCCAGCGCGGCAATGAAGCGGTCCAGGCTGTCATCCAGCACGCGCCGCCAGACCTGGGGTTTCAGGTTGGGATGGGCGGCCAGCGATGGCATGCCGTCAGCGAAACCCGAACGCAAATCCAGCTTGTGCGCGAATTCGTGGATCACCACGTTAAAGCCGCCGTCGGACCATTGCGTGTCTTCCCAGGACAGCACCAGCGGGCCGCCTTCCCAGGCTTCACCCGCCGCGTCTTCGATGTATTCATGCACCACGCCGTCGTCGTCCTGCCGTGATCGCGGGATCCGGAAGCTGGCGGGATACACGATGATCTCGTCCCAGCCTTCATACAGTTCCGGCGTCAGATTCAGGATGGGCAGGCTGGCCTGTGCCGCGATGGACAGGCGCATGGCGTCCGTGACGTCCAGGCCCTGCGCGCCATTGATGGTTTTGCTGGCCAACAGCCACGCCGACCTGGCCAGCAACTGGGCGGATTCATCGGCGGTGAGCGCCGCCAGAAAAGGGTGGGCATCCAGCACCTGCCGCCAAAGTTCAGGCGAGATGCGGGCTTGCATCTCGGCCACTTCAGAGGGGCGGGCGCCCCGGCCCTTGAGCCAGCGCAACATAAGCTTGGGTTCCTTCTATATAGCGGGAATTCAGAGGGGATTTTGAGCGACCAAACCCTAGTGTAGAGTGTCGGCATATCCACTACCTGCCGCTCGACGCCCGTCATGTCCGCCCCGCCTGTTATCGATGCGCCTTCGCCTTTTGACGCTTCCTGGCGGCAGGAGGTCGGAGCGGGCCTGGATGCCGACGGCATCGCCCTGATAGACCGCGCCGTCGACTGGGCGCTGCCCCGTTTTGAGGGGCAGCAGGCGCTGACAGGCGAGCCGCTCGCCAGCCACGGCGCCGGCGTCGTCCGCATCCTGGCCGCGCTGCATACTGATGCCGCCACGCGCGCCGCCGCGCTGCTGGCCGCCTTGCCCACCGATTTGATGGCGCCTGCGCCTGCCTTGCGCAATGACCCGGTCGCCACGGCCTTCGGGGCCGAGGTCGCGCGGCTGGTGCAAGGCACGCGCGCGCTGTTGCGCCTGGGCGTGGTGGCCCGCCAAGCCAGCGACGCCGAAGCGGTCACGGGTTCGCAAAAGGAAATGCAGCGCAAGATGCTGCTGGCCATGGCGGCCGACTTGCGCATTGTGCTGATGCGTCTGGCGTCGCGGCTTCGCACCTTGCGCTGGCATGCGGAAAGCAAAGCCCCGTGTTCCCCCGCGTTCGCGCAGGAAACGCTGGATCTGTACGCGCCGCTGGCGAACCGCCTGGGCATCTGGCAGATCAAGTGGGAAATGGAAGACCTGGCGTTCCGTTTCCTTGAGCCCGACCGCTATAAGCAGATCGCCCGCTTGCTGGAAGAAAAGCGGGTGGAGCGCGAAGCCTTCATCGCGGGAGCCATTGAGCGCATGCAGACCGCGCTGGCCAAGACCGGCATCGACGCCGAAGTCAGTGGTCGGCCCAAGCATATCTACAGCATCTGGAACAAGATGCGCGTCAAGCGTCTGGATTTCTCGCAGATGTTTGACCTGCGCGCGCTGCGCATCATCGTCGAAGACGTGCGGGCCTGCTATACCGCGCTGGGCCTGGTGCACGAAATGTGGACCCCGCTGTCCGACGAGTTTGACGATTACATCTCGCGGCCCAAGCCCAATGGCTACCGCTCGCTGCATACCGTGGTGGCCGACGATGACGGCCGCCCGTTCGAAGTGCAGATCCGCACGCGCGAAATGCACCAGTTCGCGGAATACGGCATGGCCGCGCACTGGCGCTACAAAGAAGCGGGCGCCAAGGGCGGGCAGGTGGCCGCGTCCAGCGAATACGACCGCCAACTGGCGTGGATGCGCCAGCTGCTGGCCTGGAACAGCGATGTCGAGGGCGGCGGCGAACACGATGCCGCGCCTGCGGAGGCCGAAGGCGGCAAGGCAGAGTCCGGCAAGGCCGCCTCGGGTAAGCCCAGTTCCAGCAAGAACCGCAATGCGGTGAAGGCCCCGGCGCACACCGACGACCGTATCTACGTGCTGACGCCGCAAGCGCGCGTGATCGAGCTTCCCGCTGGCGCTACGCCGGTGGACTTCGCCTATCACTTGCACACTGACCTTGGCCACCGTTGCCGGGGCGCGCGCGTCGATGGCCAGATGGTGCCGCTGCAAACGCATCTGTCCACCGGGCAGACCGTAGAAATCATTTCTGCCAAGTCCGGCGGCCCCTCGCGGGACTGGCTCAATCCGCAGCTGGGGTTTTTGGCCAGCCCGCGGGCGCGCGCCAAGGTGCGCATGTGGTTCAACGCCATTGAGTTGCAGCAGCGGATCACGCAGGGCCAGGCGCTGGTGGAAAAGGAATTGCAGCGGCTGGGCAAGACGGCCGTGAACCTGGAACAGCTGGCGCAGAACCTGGGCTTTGCCCGCGCCGACGATCTGTACGTAGCCGCCGCCAAGGAAGAATTCAGCCTGCGCCAGATCGACAGCGTGTTCCAGCAGCCCGCGCCGGTGGTGGAACCCACGCCGTCGGCGCTGCGTCATGCCAGCGCCGGCAGCGCCGAGAAAAGCGGCAAGAGCGGCGTGCTGGTGGTGGGCGTGGGTTCGCTGCTGACGCAGCTGGCGCGTTGCTGCCGCCCGGCGCCGCCCGACCTCATCGCCGGTTTTGTGACGCGGGGGCGCGGCGTGTCCATCCACCGCAGTGATTGCCACAGCTATCTGGCGCTGGCGGAACGCGAACCCGAACGCGTCATCGAAGTGGCGTGGGGCGAAACGTCAGACACGTTCTATCCCGTGGACATCAGCGTACGCGCGCACGACCGTCCCGGCCTGCTGCGCGACCTGTCCGAAGTGTTCGCCCGACTGCGGCTCAATGTGGTGGGCGTGAACACGCAAAGCAAGCAGTCGCTGGCCCATATGGTGTTCACGGTGGAAGTGCGCGGGGGCGACTCGCTGACCCGCGCGCTGGACGCCCTGGCCGAGGTGGCGGGCGTGTCCTCGGCGTCGCGCCGCTAGGACAACCCCCAGGGCCGGGCGGCCGTGGGGGAATCAAACATCAGTGGTCCAGCTTTTCGTGCGCACGATCGCGCATGAAGAATGCCGACACCAGGCCCAGCGCCACGCCGAACATCACGTAGTAGGCGGGCGCCATCGGCGAGCCGGTGGTCTTGATCAGCCAGGTCACGATGAACTGCGCAAAGCCGCCGAAGATCATCACGGCCACGTTGTACGCCAGCGACAGGCCCACGGAACGCACGCGCGCCGGGAACAGCTCTGCCATCACCGTGCTGAACACGCCGAAGAACGCCGACACGAAGAAGCACACCACCACCTGCACGGTCAGCAGACGGCCGATGGACGGCGCGTCAGACAGCCAGTAGTACAGCGGATACAGCACGAGCAGATAGCCGATCAACGAACCGATCACCAGCGGGCGGCGGCCGATGCGGTCGGACCAGGCGCCCATGAACGGGGTCATCAGCACCATCAGCGCCGCGCCCGCCATCTGCACCATGAAGGTGTCCTTCATCGGCAGCTTCAGGATCTGCGTGGAATACGTCACCAGGTACGTGAAGGTGATGTAGATGGACACGGTGGCGGTCACGACCAGACCCACGCCAATCAGCGTTTCGCGGGTGTGGGTCTTGATCATCTGCACCAGGCTCAGGCGTTGGAGCTCGCCACGCGCGGCGGCCTGGCGGTCTTCTTCCTGCATCTGCTTGAACACTTCGGTTTCGTCGATGTTCTTGCGGATATAGATGGCGATGGGAACAATCACCAGGCCGAAGGCGAACGGAATGCGCCATGCCCATGCGGCGATCTGCTCTTGCGTGAAGAACTCAG
>CAJYKY010000270.1 GCA_913775005.1 uncultured Achromobacter sp. | reverse complement strand
GTGACCGGCGCGCCTTCGGCGTCGGCCTGGTTCAGCACGCTTTCCAGCAGGCGCCGGCCCAGCCCCTGGCCCTGGAACGCCGGGTCGATCTGGATCTGCACTACCGCGACCCGGGCGGCTGGCGCATCGTGCAGATCCAGATCGACCCGGCGTTCCAGGGCCAGGGGCTGGGCCGGCGCCTGCTGGAAAGCGTGCTGAACCAGGCCGACGCCGAAGGCGCGCCGGTCACCCTGAGCGTGCTCAAGGGCAACCCCGCCCAGCGGCTGTACACGGCGCTGGGCTTTACCGCCATCGAGGAGACCGAGCTGGAGTTTGAAATGCGTTACGAACCCGGCGCCGTCCGGCCGCCGCAACCCTCGAAGAATATTTTGGCCAGCCGGGAATAAACCCATTGCGGCTGGCGTCTGTAGAGGGCAGTCCCCCCACTTTCCTATCTACGAGGCACAACATGCGCAAACACATCGCCGCCGCCCTGGTGCTCGGTTCCGCCGCCCTGTTCACCGCAGGCGCCCACGCCCAGGCCGTCAAGACCCAGGACGGCGTCCTGGTCAACAGCGCGGGCATGACGCTCTACACCTTCGACAAGGACACCGCCGGCAAAAGCGCCTGCAACGACCAGTGCGCCAAGATCTGGCCCCCCGTCGCCGCCCCCGCCGACGCCAAGCCCATGGGCGACATGACCGTCATCACCCGCGATGACGGCTCCAAGCAGTGGGCCTACAAGGGCAAGCCGGTCTACCTGTACGCCAAGGACGCCAAGCCGGGCGACAAGACGGGCGACAACTTCAAGGAAGTCTGGCACGTCATCAAGCCCTGATCCGGCCTAGCTGCAACGCGTCAACCCATGCGCGCCGAAGACGAGGCCCTGATCCTGGCCTGCATCCCCAGCCTGCGCCGTTATGCGCGCGGGCTGACGGGTGACGCCCACCGGGCCGACGATCTGGTGCAGGACACGCTGGAGCGCGCATGGAGCCGCTATTCCCGTTGGCAACGGCGCGGAGAACTGCGCGCCTGGATGTTCGGCATCATGCACAACCATTTCATCGACGGCGTGCGCGCAACGAGCCGGATGGCGGAGCAGACCGCAAGCGGCGACCTGCCCGATGCGCCCGTGCGCGCCACGCAGACCGACCAACTGGAAGTGCGCGACCTGGACCGCTGCCTGCAAGCCTTGCCTGCCGAGCAGCGCGAAGTGCTGTTATTGATTTGCGTGGAAGACCTGTCCTATCAGGAAACCGCTCAGGTGCTGGACGTGCCGCTCGGCACGGTCATGTCCCGGCTGTCGCGCGCGCGTGAAAAGCTGGGCGCGCTGATGCAAGGACGCGACACGGTCAGCCGGTTGCATCGCGTGAAATGACATGAACGACAAACCCCTTCATCCGATTCCCGCGACGGGCTCTCCCATCACCGAGGCCGATCTGCATGCTTATGCGGATGGGCAGCTGACGCCCGCCCGCCACGCCGAGGTAGACGCCTTCCTGGCCAGCCATCCGCAAGACCAGCAACGCGTCGATGACTGGCAGGCGCAGCGCCGAGCGCTGCATGCCTTGCTGGACCCGGTGCTGGACGAACCGCTGCCGCTGCGGCTGCCGCTCAAGGCCCCTGCGCGCCCGCTGCCGTGGCGGGCGCTGGCGGCGGGCGTGGCCATTGCCGCGGTCAGCGCCAGCGCGGCCTGGATGACCCGCGGCGCGCTGGACGCGCGGCATCTGCAAACCGTATTGGCCACGGCCAGCCCGGACCGGGCAGCAGGCGGCTACGCGCAGCGCGCCGCCATTGCCCACGCCGTGTACGCGCCCGACATGGGCCGCCCGGTGGAAGTCAGTGCCGACAACGAAAAGGGCCTGGTCACCTGGCTGACCAAACGCATGGGCGCGCCGGTGCGCGCGCCGTCCTTGACGCAGGCGGGTTATGAACTCGTGGGCGGACGCCTGCTGCCGGGCGGTTCAGGTCCGGTTGCGCAATTCATGTACGGCGCGGCCGATGGCCAACGGCTGACCTTGTACGTGACCCGCGAAGCCAGCGGCGGGCAGACGGCGTTTCAGTTCACGCAGGAAGGCGCGGTGCGCGTGTTCTATTGGGTCGAAGGAGAATTTGGCTACGCCTTGTCCGGCGCCGTCAGCCGCGACGAACTGCAACGCGTGTCGCAAGAGGTCTATCGGCAGTTGCAGGGCTAGGCGCCCGCGCCTTCGCGCGCTTCGTGCAGCATGTGCAGGGTGATCTTGCGCACCTCGGCCTTGCTCATGTCGATATGAGATCGCAGCATGCGCGCCGCTTCATCCGCACGGCGCGCCAGCACCGCGCGCAAGATGGCGGCGTGTTCGTCATAGGTCGCGTCCACCCGGAATTCCTTGGTGAAGTCCAGCCGCCGCACGATGCGGATCTTTTCGGTCACGTCGCGGTGGATCTGCGTCATCTCGGGGTTGCCGGCGGCGGCCACCAGCGCGCAATGAAAGGCTTCGTCCAGCTGCGCCACCAGCCGGCCGTCCAGAATGCGTTGCGCAGGCGGCGCCAGCCACACCTCTTTCAAGGCGCCCAGAATGCCCGACGGGTCCATGGGTTCGCGCCCGCACAGCTTATCCACCGCCGCCTGCTCCAGCACCACGCGCACGTCGTACAGGGCTTCGAAGCGCTCGAAGTCGAATGGCCTGACCTGCCAGCCGCTGCGCGCACGCGCCAGCACGAAGCCTTCGCGTTCCAGGCGCGCCAGGCCCAGCCGCACCGGCGTGCGGCTGACGCCCAGCCGCGCCACCAGATCCGCTTCGGTGAAGCGCTCGCCGGGCAGCATGCGAAAGTCGAACAGATCGTCTTTGATGCGCTGGTACACCTGGTCGGCCAGCGACCCGGCCTGCACCGGCGCGGGCCGCAGCGCCGGGCTGATCTGCACGGATTCCAGACGCATCATCCGGCCACGGGGCAAGTCGCGTCTTCCGCCAGCACCACCAGCGGGTCGCCTGCGTTGACG
>CAJYKY010000269.1 GCA_913775005.1 uncultured Achromobacter sp. | reverse complement strand
GGAAAAGATAGAACAGCATTTTCATTCGCAACAATTGCGCCAGGCCTCGCAGGAAGACCATCAGCGCATCTTCAGCGCGCTGGTCGCTGGCGATGCGCAGGCGTCCCGGCAGGCGATGCGCGCTCATCTTGAACGCGTCATCGGCGAATTCGCACAGGGGTGGCGATAGCAGCATTGATGCATGCAGTACCCAGGCTGTTCCCGGCAGAGCGCGGAAGATAACCGCGGCCCGGGTTCCGGCCTTACCCGATCAGGAGACAAACAATGCAGCAGCAGGACAAGGGGAATGGCGCGCTGGCCCGCTGGGCGGCCGCCGCGATGCTGGCGGTGTCGATGCAGGCCGGCGCGCAGACCGCCGCGCCCGCGCCCGGGCAAAGCCCGCGCGTTGACGCCATCCGCAAGGCGGGCGAATTACGTGTGGGCGTTTTGCAGAACGCGCCCTGGCTGATTCAGAACGTGTCGGGCAAAAGTGGCGAAGCCTGGAGCGGACCCGCCTGGCTGCTGGCTAAGGAATACGCGAGTCAGTTGGGCGTGAAGCTCACCGCCATCCCCGTCTCGCACGAAACCAAGGTGCCTGTGCTGGCGGCCAATCAGGTGGACATGACCATCAGCCCCCTGGCTGAAACCGCCGACCGCCTGAAAGTCGTGGACTTCGTGCTGTATTCCGCGACCAGCGTGTGCATGTTCGGCCGCGCGGGCAACGACAAGCTGGCCAGCATCAAATCAGTCGACGACCTGAACCAGCCCGGCATCACCATTGCGTACTTCACCGGCGGCGCCGAAGAGGCCTGGGTGAAGGAACGGTTCCCGAAGGCCAAGCTGCGCGCCGTCGCCAATTCAGGCGCTACCGCGCCCATCGAAGAGATCATGGCCAAGCGTGCCGACGCCGCGCCGATCAACCGCGTGCCGTGGGTGGGCCTGAACCACAAGGTGCGCGGCCTGGTGGTGTTCCCGGCCGAGGCCAATTGCCAGCAAAGCACTGAAAAGGCCTCGCCTGTGGGCCTGGCCGTGGACAAGAACCAGCCGGAATACCTGGCTTGGTTGCGACAGGTGGCGGTGGCGATGAAGCCCCAATTGCTGGCCGACGAAACCCGCATCATCGAACAGACCCAGTAGGCCGTCCGGCCTTTTCCCAAGCGATTTTTTCCGCACGCGACTGACGCGTGCCCCTCTGGCGAACCCGCCGGCGCCTGCGCGCGCCTGTACCCGTCGCGCCGCCCCTGGGCGCACGCGCCCGGATCCGATTTTTTTATGGAGACTTTGCATGCCGTCCCGTTTCCCCTCGCGCCTTGGCGCCGCCCGTCTGTTCCTGACCGCCGCCATGCTGGCGGGTGCCGCGTCCGCCCATGCGCAGACGCCGCCCGCGCCCGGTGAAAGCGCCCGTGTGGATGCCATCCGCAAAGCGGGTGTGCTGCGCGTCGGCGTGGTCAACAATCCGCCCTGGCTGGTGCAGAACACCAGCGGGTCCGGCGAACCGTGGTTGGGGTCGTCATGGACGCTGGGCAAGGAGTTCGCAAAACTGCTGGGCGTGAAGATCGTGCCCGTGCAGGTCAGCCACGAAACCAAGGTGCCCGCGCTGATCGCCAATCAGATGGACATCATGATCGGGCCGCTGAACGAAAACGCGGAACGCGCCAAGATCATCGACTTTGTCACGTTTTCAAGCACCAGCGTGTGCATGTTCGGCCTGGCCTCCAACCCCAAGTTCACCAGCGCCACCAAGGTCGAAGATTTCAACCAGCCCGGTATCACGATGGCCTACTTCTCCGGCGCGGGTGAAGAGCCGCTGGTGCGCGAGCATTTCTCCAATGCGAAGTTGCGCGGCGTCACCAACTCCGGTTCGGTCGCGCCGATTGAAGAAGTGCTGGCCGGCCGTTCCGACGTAGCGCCGCTGAACCGCATGCTGTGGCCCAACATCAGCAAGAAGGTGAAGGGGCTGGCGGTCTTCCCGAAGGAAAACGACTGCCAGGACAGCAAGATCTTTGAGATCAAGGCGGGCATGGGCGTGGCGAAGAATCAGCCCGAATACCTGGACTGGCTGCGCAAGGTTGAAGCGCGTCTGCACCCCGAGCTGGCGGCCGAAGAAGTCCGCATGACCCAAACCCTGAAATGAGCACACAACCATGTTGAATTGCGCAATTCATGGCGCCCAGGATCTGCGCCTGATCGAACAAGCGCCCGAACCGCTGGGGGCGACGCAGGTACGGGTCGGCGTCAAGGCCGTGGGCATCTGCGGCTCTGACCTGCACTATTACCGGCACGGCAAGGTGGGCGACTTCGTCATCCGTGAACCGCTGACACCCGGACACGAGGCCTCCGGCCAGGTGCTGGAGGTGGGCGCGGCCGTCACCAGCGTCAAGCCGGGCGACCGCGTGGCGCTGGACCCGGCGCGCACTTGCGGCGTGTGCCGCTATTGCCGCCAGGGAGATTCCAACCATTGCGAAGCCGTGCACTTTTTCGGCAGCGCCAGCCGGTATCCGCACATGCAGGGCGCGATGCGCGAACAGGTCGTGGTCGAGGCCAGGCAGTGCCTGCCCGTGCCCGACGGCCTGTCGTTTGAACTTGCTGCCTTTGGCGAACCGCTGGCCGTGGCCCTGCACGCGGTGCGCAGCGCCGGCAGCTTGTTGGGCAAATCGGTGATGGTGGTGGGCGCAGGCCCGATTGGCGCGCTGATCCTGATGGCAGCGCGGCTGGCGGGGGCGAGCCAGGTGACGGTGGTGGACATCGTCGACGAAACGTTGGCTACCTGCGCGCGCGTGGGCGCCACGCGCACCATCAACGCGGTCACGGACCCCGCTGCCATCGACGCCTTGGCGGCGGGCAAGGGCACGATCGACGTTTGCTTCGAAGCCTCGGGCAATTACGCCGGGCTGGCCAACTGCATACGGGCCACGCGGCCGCGCGGGGCCATCGTCACCGTGGGCACCCTGAGCGGCAGCAGCGAGCAATGCCCCTTCAACCAGATCATGGTCAAGAGCCTGTCGGTGATCGGCAGCTTCCGCTTTGTCGACGAATACGCCTGGGCCGTGGACTACCTGAGCCGCGGCATCCTGGACGTGTCGCCGCTGTTGACGGCGGCGGTGCCCGTGCAGCAGGTGCATGACGCGTTCGCGTTGGCCGCTGACCGGCACAAGGCGATGAAAGTGATGGTGACGTTCTGACGCGCCGCCCGTTGTTCGCGTTCTAGCTCACGGAGCCTGACATGGAATTCGATTTTTCGCCCATCGTCGAGAACTGGCGATTCTTTGCCGGCGGCCTGGGAATCACCGTCGCATTAAGCGCGGTCACCGCCGTGTCCAGCATCTTGCTGGGCCTGGTGATTGCGCTGCTGCGCCTGTACGGCCCGCGCTGGCTGCGCCTGGCGCTGGTGTTCTACATCGACAGCATGCGCGCCATCCCGGTGCTGGTGGTGCTGGTGTGGATCTACTTCGCGTTCCCCTTGCTGGCGGGCGTGAACTTCGCGCCATTCTGGGCGGCGTTGGTGGCGCTGACGCTGCACATCGCGGCCTATTCAGCCGAGGTGATACGCGCCGGTATCGAATCGGTGCGGCCCGGCCAGATGCGCGCGGGGCTGGCGCTGGGCATGTCGCGTGCCCAGGCGCTGCGCAAGATCATCCTGCCGCAAGCCACGATCCGCATGCTGCCTGCCTTCGGGTCCGTGCTGACGGTAGCCATCAAGGACACGGCAATCGCCACCGTGATCGCCGTGCCGGAACTTATGCACAAGGCCGAGACGATTGCGGGCCAGAGCTACCGGCCCATTGAAGTCTTCACAGCGGTGATCGTTGCGTACTTCGTGATCCTGTTCCCGGTCACGCGCGGCGTCGACCGGCTTTATCAACGTTATGCACACCTGGGGCGGTCATGAATCTGGACTGGGGAATCATCTGGGATTCGCGCGACGTGCTGCTTCAGGGCGCGGCGATGACCGTCATGCTGACGGTGGTCACCATGGTGCTGGCCGTGCCGGGCGGCATCGTGCTGGCGTTGATGCGGCTGTCGTCCAACCGCATCGCCAACGGCATCGCCGTGGCCATCGTCGAATTCTTTCGCAACCTGCCGCTGATCCTCGTGATCTATTGGGCCTTCTACGTGATGCCCATGGCGCTTGACGTGCAGTTCTCGGCGGTGACCACCGCGCTGGTTGCGCTGGTGTTGAACGTGTCCGCATACAACTCCGAGACCTTTCGCGCCGGCATCAATTCCATCCGCAAAGGGCAGATGGAGGCCGCGCTGGCGATGGGTATGTCGCGCCATCAGGCGATGTTCAAGGTGCTGATCCCGCAGGCCGCGCGCCGCATTCTGCCGGTGCTGGCCAGCACATGGATTTCGCTGTTCAAGGATACGTCGCTGGTGTCGGTGATCGCGGTGAGCGAACTGGCGTACGCGTCGATGCAGGTGCGCGCGCAGAGCTTTCGCGTACTGGAAATGCTGACCGCGATGGCGGTGATCTATTGGCTGATGGGCTATCCGCAGGCCAAGCTGGTCGACTGGATCCATCGCAAATACGGAGTCAAGGAATGAACGACATGATCCTGGAAGAAGCGCCGGCCGCAAGCACAGCGCGCAAAGGCGCCGACCAACCGCCGGTGCTGGTCTACGAACACGTGCGCAAGGTGTATGGCGATTTCGTCGCGCTGAACGATGTGTCGCTGCAAGTGAACAAGGGCGAAGTGATGTGCCTGATCGGGCCGTCTGGCTCTGGCAAGTCGACGCTTCTGCGCTGTACCAACGCGCTGGAAAAGCTGGATGGCGGCCGCGTGCTGCTCGATGGCGTGGCGGTGCCGGAATCGGAATCCGAAGTGCGGCGCGTGCGGCAGCGCATGGGCATGGTGTTCCAGAGCTTTGAGCTGTTTCCGCACAAGTCCGCGCTGGACAACGTGGCGATGGGGCCGATCACGGTGCTGGGCATGGCGCCCGAGGCGGCCCGCGCACGCGCCATGGCCTTGCTGGAAAAGGTAGGCCTGGCCGCCAAGGCGGGCAACTTCCCCGCCAACCTGTCGGGCGGGCAGCAGCAGCGCGTGGCGATTGCCCGCGCGCTGGCGATGGAACCTGAGGTGATGCTGTTCGATGAGCCGACCTCGGCGCTGGACCCCGAAACCGTGGGCGAAGTGCTGAACGTCATGAAGAAGCTGGCGCAGGAAGGCATGACGATGATCGTCGTAACGCATGAAATGAGTTTTGCGCGGCGCGTGGCCAATTGGGTGGTGGTGTTTGAAAACGGCGCCATCCTCGAACAGGGCCCGCCCACGCAGATTTTCGACCACCCGCAAGTCGCTCGTACGCGTGACTTTCTCAGCCATCTGGGCTGGGAAGGCTAGGCCGCAAATTTAACGTCTACTCGGAAAACCAAAATGAAAATTACGAATGCACGCGTGATCGTTTGTTCGCCGGGCCGCAACTTCGTGACCCTGAAAATCGAAACCGACCAGGGGCTGACCGGCATCGGCGATGCGACCCTGAACGGCCGCGAGCTGGCGGTGTCCGCCTACCTGACCGAACACGTGATCCCCTGCCTGATCGGGCGCGATGCGCATCAGATCGAAGACATCTGGCAGTACCTGTACAAAGGCGCGTATTGGCGCCGCGGGCCGGTCACCATGACCGCCATCGCCGCCGTCGACACCGCGCTGTGGGACTTGAAAGCCAAGGCCGCCGGCTTGCCGCTGTATCAGCTGCTGGGCGGCAAGAGCCGCAGTGGCGTCATGGTGTATGGCCA
>CAJYKY010000268.1 GCA_913775005.1 uncultured Achromobacter sp. | reverse complement strand
GTGGGCGCTGATCTACGGCTTCACGGCGGCCTCGGTGCTGGCGGTGCTGGCCCCATGGGTGCCGGGCTGGTTCCAGGTGACGGGGCCGGGGCGCGACCTGATCCTGTTCTTCTGCCGCGTCGGCAGTTTTGCGTGGGCGGTGAACAGCTTGTTCTTCGTGTCGATCGCGGTGTTCAACAACCTGGGTTATGCCACCTATTCCACGGTGATCGGATGGCTGCGGTCCACGGTGGGGACCTTGCCCTTCGTGTGGCTGGGCGCGCACTACGGCGGACCAAAGGGCGTGATGCTGGGCCAGACGCTGGGCTTTGCGCTGTTCAGCGTGATTGCGATGGTGGTTTGCCAGCGCGTGCTGCGCGCGCCGCCTGCCAACCCCAAAAACACGCTTACGGCCTGACACAGTCGTGTGGCAAAGCGGCCGCTGGTCGCGGTACGATCCTGGCTGACTTCGATTTTTCAGGAATACCATGCGTCAGCGTTCCCTCGGCTTTCGGATCGAACCCTTTTCGCGCGCACTGCTCGCCGCCGCCCTGATGGCGGCAAGCGCTGGCGCTGCCCATGCGCAATCGCCGTCGTCCGCGACCGGCTCGCGCGTGCAGACGCCCGAACCCGCGCAACCGGCGCTGAAACCTAAACGTTCGTTCGACGACGTGACCGCCGCGCAGGAAGCGGCCACGGCTGCGCCGGCTGCTACGGCAACGCCTGCCGCAACAGCGCCGGCACCCGCGCCCATGCAGACTCCTGCGCCTGCGCCGACTCCGGCCCAGACGCCACCGCAGACTCAAAGCCCCGCCGCAGCGCCCGCCCAAGCTCCCGCAGCAGCCCCGGCCGCAGCCCCCACGGTCATCATTCCGAACGAGCTCGACACCAAGGCCTGCATTGCCAAGCTGCGCAAGGGCGCCACCGCCAACGGCCTGACCGTTGCCGACTGGGACAAGTACACGGCCAACGCCAAGCTGCTGCCCACCACCGTCGCCTCTGCCAAGGGACAGCCGGAAGGCCGCGAAAGCTGGTGGGACTACATCGCCAAGACGGTGGACGACGAACGCGTCAATGACGGCCGCGCCGTGATGAAGAAGGTCGGCCCGCAGCTGGACGCCATCGCGCAGCAGTATCAGGTGGACCCCGCCACGCTCGTCGCCATCTTCGGCATCGAAACCAACTACGGCCGCCAGATCGGCAAGACCGACGTGCTCAACGCGTGGCTGACGCGCGCCTGCACCGAAAACAAGACCCTGTGGGAAAAGAACGCCTACGCATCCGTGCGCCTCTTGCGCGACGGCACGGTGCCTGCCGACAAGTTCGTCGGCTCCTGGAGCGGCGCGTTCGGCATGACGCAATTCATCCCCACGTCGTTCTATGAGCTGGCGGCCGATGGTGATGGCGATGGCCGTATCGATCTGTACAACTCCTTGCCCGACGCGTTGGCCTCTACCGCCAACCACCTGCGCAAGCGCCGCGCCAAGTGGACGCATGGCCTGCCGGCCGTGGTCGAAGTGCGCGTGCCGGCCGATGTGGCCGCCGCCATCCCGCCTGAACCGGACGCCGAATACGTGGGTTCGCAAGACCGCCGCAGCATCGCGCAATGGGCGCAGGCGGGGCTGAAGCAGGGCGATGGTTCCGTGCTGAAGCTGCCGTCCGGCAATGACGAACAGGCTTACCTGTTCGCGCCCACCGGCGCCAAGGGGCCGGTGTTTCTGGCTACGGTGAACTTCGACGCCATCCTGCATTACAACCAGTCGCGCCGCTACGGACTGGCGGTGTCGTTGCTGCTGAATCGTCTGCAAGGCCGACCGGGCATTGTGACGGCCTGGCCTACGGACGACCCCGGCCTGTCGCGCGCCGAGATCAAGCAGGTGCAGGAACTGCTCAACAAGCGGGGCTATGACGTGGGCGAGGCCGATGGCATCCCCGGCGGCAAGACCCGGGACGCCGTGCGCGCCGAACAGGAACGCCGCAACTTGCCGCAAGACGGACGCGTGGGCAAACGCATCCTGGACGCGTTGAAGGCAGACGCGTCGGCAGCAGCGCCGGCGCGGTCCACCAACTGAAGCGGTTCACATCGCCATGGCGCAGGCTGCCTTTCCTGATGTTTTCCTGACGCCCCGGCTGCGTGCTCAGCGCATGCGGCCGGCGCATCTGCCTTTCATTACCGAGATGCACGCCAACGCCGATCTGATGGCAACCATGGGCGGCACGCGCGACGCGGCCGCCAGCCGGATCTACGTCGAGCAGAATCTGACGCATTGGGCTGAATACGGCTACGACATGTATGTGCTGGAGGATCCGCAAACCGGCAAGCTGGCGGGGCGTGCCGGGCTGAAGTACACCGTGTCCGGCGAACGCGGCGCGGTGGAACTGGCTTACGCGTTCCAGCCCGATTGCTGGGGGCGGGGATACGCGGGCGAGATTTCGGCGTCGTTGATCGGCATGGGGTTCACGTTGCTGCCGGTGGACGTGCTGGCGGGCGTGGCGGTGCGTTCCAACGTGGCGTCGCGCCGCGTCATGGAAAAAACCGGGTTGCGTTATGTGGGGGAGACTGACGGGGACAACCCCAAGGTCCGCTACGAGATCCGCCGCGAGCAATGGCGGTCATTGCAGATGCAGCTTGATTCGAAGCCTAAACCGAAGTCTGACCCGACCCCCGGCTCTACGCCGGACGCCGATCCCGAACCCGTTGCCCCCGAACGTCCCGCGCCGGAAGAATGCTGCAACAGCGGCTGCATTCCCTGCGTCTACGACACCTACGACGAAGCCATGGATCAATACCGCCAGGCGCTCAAGGCCTGGCGCGCCCGGCATCCGGAAAGCCGCTGACCCGCGCTACCCCGCCAGTTTCATATGGATGATCGGAAACGGCCGGCCGGCGTCGTCAAAGGCCGAGCGGCCCACGTCCGTAAACCCGTAGTGTTTGTAGAAGCCATGTGCCTGCGGGTTCTGCTCGTTCACGTCCACCAGCAAGGTGCCGTGCAGCGACCGCGCAAAGTTCAGCAGACGGCGCCCCGCGCCCTTGCCGCGCTTGTTGGCGTCCACAAACAGCATTTCCACCTTGTTGCCTGACAGGCCCATGAAGCCGGCAAGTTCACCGGCGTCGTCCTCACAGACCCATACGCGTACGGACGGCAGGTAGGTGTTGAGCACCTGCGGGTACATGGCCTGGATTTCTTTTTCCGTCAGGAAAGAATGCGTGGCGCGCACCGAGCGGAGCCAGATGTCCGCCAGGGTCAGATCGTCGCCGTGATTGCGTTCTCGGATATTCATTTTCTGATTGGTGCTTTACAGCCCTGAACGGTACAGGTCGGTGGCCGCCAGCACGGTTTCCATTTGCACAGTATGCGCGAACACGAAGCGGTCGCCGTAGACGGTTTCATCCGGAAACTCCGAAATCAGCGCCATGGGCAAGTCTTCGCGATCGGTTTCGGTGATTTGCACGGGGATGCCGTTCATGACGTCAAACCCGCTTTCCAGCGCGTGCGCGTGGAACCGTTCCAGCTGGCGCGCGTTGAACTCCACCAGGCCCGCGACATTGCGGGCCAGCCTTGCAGTGACGCCTTCGATCAGGCGGCGCGCGCGTTCGCCCCAGCCGGGGTGATGGCGCAGCACCAGGAAGAAGCCCTTGGGCACCGTCCACAGTTCGAAGTTGCGCGGCAGATAACCGGACAAGGGCCGCGTCCATTCGTGCGCGGGGTAGCCATGCAGGTTGATATGCAACTGCGCGCCGCTGATGGAATGTGCCTGGTGGCGGGCGTCGCGTTCAAAGTAGGGCGCGTGTTCGCGGTATGCGATGTCGTCGCCCAGCGCGCTGTAGCGCGAGGCGTGCAGCATGTGGCGCGGATGATGTTCGCGCAGCCGGTTGAACAGCGCATAGCCGTCGGGGTTTTCGGAGGCGATCAGCGCAAAGTGCGCGTTGCCGCGTTCGGCCAAGGCGCGCGCCGCGCGCAAGGCGCCCACCACACCCGACGTTTCGTTGGCGTGCTGTGCGCCGGAGATGAACACGGCAGGACCCGGGCCGCGCACATAGGTGCCCAGCACAGGACGGCCCTGGCGCGACACGGCCTGGAATTCGTCGCCGCCGAATGCCGCCATGCAGCCCGCGATCTGCGCGGCTGTCAAAGGCTCGCGGCGTTCGGCCAGTGGCGCGTCAAGCGCAACCGGCGACACCGGTGCAATCGCGGCAAACGGTTCCAGCGAGATCTGCACGCGCGCGGCGCCGTCATGGCGGCGGATATCCGGAATGATCTGGCCGGGTTGCAGGCCACGGTCGCCAGAAGGGCGGCCGGAATGATGCTGGAAATGTTCCAGCAGCGAAAAATAAATATCTTCGTGCAGCGCTTCGAAGGTGCTGACGATTTCCTCATCGACGGGCAGGGCGAAGTCCATGCCCGGCAGGTCCACGCGGATTTCCAGGCGGTCGAAGTAGGGTTCGTGCGCGCCCCAGGCGTGTTGACGCACGGTGTCGAC
>CAJYKY010000267.1 GCA_913775005.1 uncultured Achromobacter sp. | reverse complement strand
CCACGGTGAAGCCCGCCGTGTCGGCCGTCAGCGTGGAAAATGCGCCGCGCCATCCGGTGAGCGCGGCGTCGGGCTGGCCGGTCGGGCCGGTGCCCCAGCCGCCGGTGAAGGCGACCCGGGCGCGGGCAGGAGCCTGCCCCAGCACGCCCGAGCGCGAGTTAGCGGGCGTGTACCCCGCCGTCAGTTCGCCCCGATGCGATGCGACGGTGCCGGTGAGCTTGCCTTTCAGTTCCGCGCCGCCCGGAATGCCAGGCCAGAACGCGTCCAGCTGCGGCGCCTGCGCGTACACGCTCAGCGCGCCATCCCGCGCGTCCAGTTCGCCGCTGGCCTGAACGCGATTGCGGCCGAGTTTGAGGTCGATATCCAGGCCGTGAATGCGGAGGCCGGCCAGGGGGTCGGCGGTGGCGGCGGCCTCGGCGGACGCACTGGCCCCAGCCGCAGCGGGCGTGCTCACGGCCGGCGCAGCGGGCGTACCCGTTCCGGCCGCCGCCAGGTCAACCTGCGCCTTGATCGCCCCGCTAAGCGCCTGCCGGTTCCAGCGGGAGCCCTCTTCAAAGCGCAGATCCACCGCCGCGTGGCGCAGCTGGCTCAGGTTTTCGATGTCGGCCTGGATATCGCCGCGCACGGTCAGCAAGGCGGGCGGGATGGCGTCGCCCAGCCACGGCGCCAGATCCAGGCGCTGGGCGCTGATGGCGCCCACGATCCGGTCGCGTCCCGCACCCTGCGCAGCATCCGATTGCAGATCGAACTGCGCGCTCAAGGTCGACTTGTCGGGCAATTGGGCGTTGGCCCGGGCGCTGCGAAGCACCAGCGCCGTGCGCGGAGCCAGGTCGGCCACCACGTCGAGCAACAGGCCGGAACCCGCGCCGTCCAGCTTGGCCTGGATACCATCCAACGACCCCGCCGCGTCGGCGCGCAACACCACCTGGCAGGCGGGCGCGGGCGGCCCGGCGAGTTCGGCCTGGGTGGACTTGGCAGGAGAATTCGGCTTGGCGTCGGACGCGGCCTTGCCGGCGGAAGCGCCTTTGGCCTGAGGCGTCGCCTCCGCCACCGTCTTGCCCTGGGCATTCGACTTAGCAGCGGCTGTCGCGCTGACCTGGCCCGCAGACTTGGGCGGCACAGCGCCTTTACCTTGCGCGGCGGCTCCCGCCTTGGGATCGGCTTTCGTGTCCGGCCGGGCATCGGTTCTGAGTTCGGCCCTGGCCCCCGGCTTGGCGAACACGCCGCTCAGCCGGTCCGCCTGGCACAGCGGCGAATCCGGCCCCGAGCCACGCGCGGTGACGTCCAGGCGCGCGGCGAACGGCCAAGGGTCTGCCAAGCCCTGCAAGTCGGCCTGGCCCGACACCTGCGCCTCTCCCACTTCGTGTCCCACGCGCAGATTGGCGATGCGCAACTGCGCGCCCTGCTTGCTTGCGGCGAAGGTCGCGTTCAAATCGTTCAGGCTGACCGGCAGCGGCTGCCCGTCCTGGTCCAGCTGAAAATCGCCCAGAGCCAGCCGGTCGACGGCGATGTCCACCGGCAACGACGGCAAAGAGAAAGGTTCGCCGTCATCGACGGCGGGCGTGTCCTCGGGCGACGAGGTCAACGCCATATGGACCGACCCCGCCGACACATCCCGCACATGCAGCAGGCGGTCGCCCAAGGCACGCCAGCGTACGACCAGATTCAGATCGGTGATATCGATGTAGGTCCCGCCCACGTCCAGCGTCAGCTTGCCCACCGACACGCCTCGCAGGATCGAGCCCTTCACGTCCAGCGCCTGACCGTCCAATTGCTGGGCGGCAGTGGTCAGCAGCAAGCGTGTGCCGTTCTGCGACCCCACCAGCCAGAAGACGAAACCAGCGGCCAGGACGGCCAGCATTGCCAGGCCGGGCAACCACCAGACCAGGACTTGGCGCAGGAATTTGCGCAACAACGTCAAAACGCGATCCCCAACGAAAAGTGCAGACGCAAGTCACGTTCACGCTGGCCATAAGCCAGGTCCAGCGACAGCGGGCCGGCCGGCGTGCGCACGCGGGCGCCCAGGCCATACCCCAGCGCCATCGACATATCGCCAAACGATTCCGCAGCATCGCCGGCGTCCAGAAACACCCCCATGCCCCAACGCTCGTTGAAATAGTGGTCGTATTCGATGCTGCCCACGACCAGCGCGGGCGCGCCCACCACGGCGTTGTCACGCTGCACGCCGATGCTCTGGTATTTGTAGCCCCGGATCGACCGCGCGCCGCCCGTGCGGAAGCCGAAATCGTCCGGCACCTGCACCTTGCTGCTGGACCACACCCGGCCGATCTCACCGCGCACCGTCAACACGTCCAGCTTGCCGATCGGCCACCATTTCTGGGCGCGCAGGCGGGCGCGGGTGTAAGGGTCCCCCGTGTCCAACGTCACGCCCACGCCCCCGCCAACCGCGATCAGGTTGCCTTCGCGCGGGTTGTACTTGTTATCCACATCCCGGCGCAGCCACTCGGCCGTGGCCGTCACCGTGGGCAGCGTGTATTCGTCGCCGCCGTCGATCTTCACGTGGTCTTGCGCCAGCAGCAGCCCCCAGCGGGTTTCATATTCGACACGGCTATCGCCCGCGCCCTTGCGTTCTTGCAGGCGCGTGGCACCCAGCGCGTAACGCGTCACTTCCAGGCCCTGGATGTCCGAATGGTCAAACAGCACGCCGACGGAATCCTTGTAGCCGCGCTCGGTCGGCGGCAACAGGAAGTCGGCGTAGACGCGCTGACGCAGCCGGTCCAGGCTGAACCCGGTTTCCAGCGTGACCGGCTGGCCGAACACCACGTTCTGCCGGTACAGCGATTCCACGCGCACGCCCGCCTCATCGTCCAGGCCCAGCGACCCGGTA
>CAJYKY010000266.1 GCA_913775005.1 uncultured Achromobacter sp. | reverse complement strand
CAGCGACACGAAGGCGCCACGGAAAAAGGCGGTGGATTGCAGATCCTGCTGCCAGCTGTCCAGCCGGTTCTGGTCGTAGGCCGCGCCCACCGAGTAGCGCACATAGCGCTCTACCAGCTTCTCGGGCACCCGCTTGAGCCCCTCGGTGGTCAGTTCGCCCATGCGGACCTGCGGCCCGCTGTCGATCGTGACCCGCAGGTTGGCCGTGGCGTCGTCGGCCTTGATCTCGGCCTGCGACGACGTCATGCGAGCCAGCATGAAATCGCGCGTCGACACCGCGTCCAGCAAGTTGGATTTGGCGCGGTTCCAATCACTATTGATGAACGGCTGGCCCGCCTTGAGCTGCCAGTCGTTACGCAGGCCCTGAACGCGCTGCGCATATTCCGGCCGGGTGATGCGGCCGGTGAACGTCAGATCCACGGACGAGACCATCGTGCGCTTGCCCGGCACGATGCCGATATCCCAGGTTTCGCCGCCGATATCCGTGCCGGCCTCCAGCGTCACCTTGGGCGAAAAATAGCCCTGGGTGGCCAGCGCAGCCAGCGTCGCATCGCGCGCACGCCGGCGCAGCCGGTTGATTTCACCGCCGTCCTGGTCTTCGGCCAGACGCGCAATCGCATCCACCGCCTCGGTAATGGCCTGCAACGCGGCCGGCGGCACGCCACCGGGGTCCACGATGATTTCCGGGCGCTTGGCCAACGCCTCGCCCGACACTACGCATAGTCCTGCCAGAAAGGCGCGGGCTGTCCACCGCATGCGTCAGGACGGTTGCTGCACGACGATGGACGGGAATTTCCCGGCCATGTCGCGCGGTAGCGCCGCGACGCCCGCTGCCAGCTTTCGTGCGATGCCACGATAAAGCGCGGCCGCTTCGCTGCCCGCATCGGACACCACGGTGGGCGTGCCGGCGTCGGTCTGCTCGCGAATGGCCAGGGTCAGCGGCAAGCTGCCCAGCCACGGGGTCTGATATTGCTCGGCCATGCGCTGGCCACCGCCCTCGCCAAAGATGTGTTCGGCATGCCCGCACTGCGAGCAGATGTGGATGGCCATGTTTTCGACCACGCCCAGGATCGGCACTTCGACCTTCTGGAACATGCGCAGACCCTTGCGGGCATCCAGCAGCGCCACGTCCTGCGGCGTGGTGACGATGACGGCGCCCACCACGGGCACCTTCTGCGCCAGCGTCAGCGCCACATCGCCCGTGCCGGGGGGCATGTCGACGATCAGGTAATCCAGATCGCGCCAATTGGTCTGGCGCAGCAACTGCTCCAGCGCCTGCGTGACCATCGGGCCGCGCCAGATGGCGGGGGAATCGGCGTCGATCAGAAAGCCGATGGAGTTCGCTTGCAGGCCGTGGCCCGTCAGCGGCTCCATGCTTTTGTTGTCCAGGCTTTCCGGGCGGCCCGAAATGCCCAGCATCGTCGGCACGCTGGGGCCATAGATATCGGCATCCAGCAGCCCCACCTTGGCGCCTTCTGCGGCCAGGGCCAGCGCCAGGTTGACGGCGGTGGTGCTCTTGCCCACGCCGCCCTTGCCGGAAGCCACTGCAATAATGTTGCGTACGTTCGGCAGCGGCTTCAGCCCTTTCTGCACGGCGTGCGCAGCCACTTTCCACGTAACGTTGACTTGCGCGTCGGGCGCGCCCGCTTGCGCCAACGCGGCGGCGGCGATGCCTTGGATCTGCTCGCGCACCCCGTCGGCGGGGTAACCGAGTTCCAGCGTCAGCGTGACGCGGCCGCCAGAAAGCTGGATGTCACGATCTTTTACAGAATTTCCGAGGTCCAAACCGGTGTTCGGATCGTGCGCCGCACGCAGGGCGGCGCGGATGTGTTCTATCGTTATACTCATGTCACTATGGTTCCGTAGGCAGCGCGGCATCTGCGGGCCGCCATCCCCTAAAGGATAGCGGATACACGGGAACCTTTCGCTGCGTTTTGCATCCGACTTTCATGACCAACACACTTATCCGCTTCTTCCGAGCCGTCCTATTCGCCGCCTTGGCCTTGATCGGCATGGCGATGGCGCTGGTCTTCATGCTTTCCACGGCACTCGCCGTGGCGATCCTTTACGTGGTCGCCAAGGTGCGCGGCAAACCTTTCGGCGTGCGCGCCTATTGGAGCCAGCGCCAAGGCGCCCGCCCGGGTCCGTTCCAAGCCGCCAGCGCTCCCTTCGCCACGCAACCGCCTGGCGATGTGATTGACGTCGAAGCTCGCGAAATCCGCTAATCCCGCATTAGCGCCCACGCCTGCGCCGCAGCCGCGCAGGCCGTTTCCTTTTCAACCCGCCTCGTTCGCGTCCATGCGACGGGCGGGTTGTGTCGCTTGTGGCCCCCCGTCAGGCAAGGTTTCCGCATTGTCCTAAAATGGCCGGCCAATACCCTTTTTCCCCTCAACCTCTGTCGACAACCATGTCTCGCACCCTCTTTGTCACCACAGCGCTGCCCTACGCCAACGGATCTTTCCACATCGGCCACATCATGGAGTACATCCAGGCCGACATCTGGGTTCGTTCGATGCGAATGGCGGGCCACACGGTGCACTTCGTGGGCGCGGACGACGCGCACGGCGCGCCGATCATGTTGAAGGCCGAAAAAGAAGGCATCACGCCGCAAGCGCTGGTGGCCCGCTACGCGGCCGAGCGCCCGCAATACCTGAACGGCTTTCACATCCGCTTTGACCACTGGCATTCGACCGACTCGGCCGAGAACGTGGCGCTGTCCCAAGACATCTACCGCGCCCTGAAGGCGCAAGACCTGATCGAAACGCGCTCCATCGAGCAGTTCTACGACCCGGTCAAGGGCATGTTCCTGGCCGACCGCTACATCAAGGGCGAATGCCCCAAGTGCCACGCCAAAGATCAGTACGGCGACTCCTGCGAAGTGTGCGGCGCCGTTTACGCGCCCACTGAACTCATCAACCCGTACTCGGCACTGACCGGCGCCACGCCCGTGCTGAAGTCGTCGGACCACTTCTTCTTCAAGCTGTCGGACCCGCGCTGCGTGGAATTTTTGCAGCAATGGACCACCGGTTCGAACGCTCACGGCGGCAAGCACCTGCAACCGGAAATGCTGGCCAAGACGCGCGAATGGCTGGGCGCCGAAGACGGCGAAGCCAAGCTGGGCGACTGGGACATCTCGCGCGACGCGCCCTACTTCGGCATCGAAATCCCGGACGCCCCGGGCAAGTATTTCTACGTGTGGCTGGACGCACCGGTGGGCTACCTGGCGTCGCTGAAATCGTACTGCCAGGTCAAGGGCCTGGATTTCGACGCCCTGCTGGACCCCAACGGCACCACCGAACAAGTGCACTTCATCGGCAAGGACATCGTGTACTTCCACGCGCTGTTCTGGCCCGCCATGCTGAAGTTCGCCGGCCGCAAGACGCCGGACGCGGTCAACGTGCACGGCTTCATCACCGTCAGCGGTGAAAAGATGTCCAAGAGCCGCGGCACCGGCATTTCGCCGCTGCGCTACCTGGAAATCGGCATGAACGCCGAATGGATGCGCTATTACATCGCAGCCAAGCTGAACGCCCGCGTTGAAGACATGGACTTCAACCCCGAAGACTTCATCGCCCGCGTCAACAGCGACCTGGTCGGCAAGTACGTCAACATCGCCAGCCGCGCTGCCAGCTTTATCACCAAGCACTTTGACGGCGTGCTGGGCTACTCCGGCGACACCGCCGCGCTGTCGGCCGAATACGCCGAGCAGGCCGAATCCATTCGCGCCGCGTTTGAAGCACGCGAGTACAACCGCGCCATCCGCGAAATCATGGCCTACGCCGACCGCATCAACCAGGCGTTCGACACGGCCCAGCCGTGGGTGCTGGCCAAGGGCATCGCCACGGCCGACGACGCGCAAAAGGCCGCGCTGCAAGACATCTGCTCGCGTTCGCTGGCGGGCTTCAAGGCCTTGTCGGTGATGCTGGCGCCGGTGCTGCCCGAATTGGCCCAACGCGTGGCGCTGGAACTGTTCGGCAACGAAACCCCGTTCGTCTGGGCCGACGCCGCCGTGCTGCCGCAGCGCGTGGCGCCGTTCAAGCACCTGATGCAGCGTGTCGAACCGCAAATGCTGGAAGACCTGTTCGAACCGCCGGCCGCGCCGGTCGTGGTGCCTGGTGGCGAGCCGCTGGCCGAAACCATCTCGATCGACGACTTCGCCCGCGTGGACTTGCGCATCGCGCAAATCGTCAACTGCGAACACGTCGAAGGATCGACCAAGCTGCTGCGCCTGACGCTGGACGTGGGCGAAGGCCGCCATCGCAACGTGTTCTCGGGCATCAAGTCGGCGTACGAACCCGCTGACCTGATCGGCAAGCTGACCGTCATGGTCGCCAACCTGGCCCCGCGCAAGATGAAGTTCGGCGTGTCCGAAGGCATGGTGCTGGCCGCCAGCCACGCGGACGACGCCGTGGACACCGGCATCTACGTGCTGGAACCCTTCCCCGGCGCCAAGCCCGGCATGCGCGTTCGCTAAGCACTGACCGCTGATCGCGCACTAAGCAAAAGCCCGCCGAAGATGGCGGGCTTTTTCATGCGTAGCCGGAATTACGGCTTGGTGGGTGCCAGGCCCGGGTCCAGCGAGTGGCGCTCGTCGAACACAAAGCACTTGCCCTCGTAGCCGGGGCCGCCGGTTTCCTCGAAGTATTTGAGAATGCCCCCGTCCAGCTGATACACGTTCTGGATGCCGGCCTCGTTCATATAGATGGCGGCTTTTTCGCAGCGGATGCCGCCCGTGCAAAAGCTCACAACCGTCTTGCCTTCGAGCTCGGCGCGATGCGCCTGTACCGCAGCGGGAAACTGTGTGAAGCGGTCGATCCGCCAATCGATGGCGTTCTTGAACGTGCCTTCGTCCACTTCAAACGCGTTGCGCGTATCCAGCATGACGACCGGGCGGCCGGCGTCGTCCACGCCCTGCTCCAGCCAGCGCGCCAGCGTCTGGGCATCCACGCCCGGTGCGCGGCCCGCCTCGGGGCGGATCGTGGGGTGATCCATGCGGATAATTTCGCGCTTGATCTTCACCAGCAACTTGCGAAACGGCACGCCTTCGCTGTGGCTGAACTTGACTTCCAGATCGGCAAAACAGGGGTCCGCACGCAGCGTTTGCAGGAACGCATCGATGCCGCCTTCCAGCCCGGCCAGGAACAGGTTGATGCCTTCCGGCGCCAGCAGAATGGTGCCTTTCAGACCGGCGTCACCGGCCAGCGCCAGCAGCTGGGCGCGGCGTTCGGGCAGGTCGTTGAGCGAAACGAATTTGTAAGCGGCGATATTGACGACGGAAGTCATGGCAAAGCGGGAAAAGGCAGACGGCGAAGCCCGTAATAGTAATCGCTGGCCGCGCACCGCTGCCCGCCGTCCGCCTTGACGCCGATCAACGCGTCACGATTTGCTGCTCGATCACGGCGTCCAGCACCCAGCGCACCGTCGAAGCGCCGGGCGGCGGATTGGGGTCGGATACCTCGACCACGCGCAGGCGGTATTGGATGCCCGCCTGGAAGTTGAAGCCGGTGATGTCGCCATACCAAAGCTGCCACGGCTGCGCGGCGCTGTCGCGCACCTGATAGCACATGGCTTGGCCCGCGCCAGCGTTGCAGGGCGCGCGTTCGGCATTCACATAGACCAGCTTGGTGGGGCCGGCGCTGCCGCCTGCGACGGGGTCGGCGCGGCGGCCGAAATCCAGCGTGTCGCCGGTGCTGA
>CAJYKY010000265.1 GCA_913775005.1 uncultured Achromobacter sp. | reverse complement strand
TGACGCCCAAACACACCACCATCAACACGGTGACACTCACCTGCTCGACTTGTGGCAGCGCGCAGTTCACCAAATTGGCTCCCAACGAGTACCGCTGCAACCACTGCCACGCGCTGACATTGGTGGAAGACGACGTCGCCCAGCGCCTGGAGAAAATCCTGCGCGGCATGCAAGCGCCGCCTCGCCCCACGATCAAGCCGGCGGCGCTGGCCGCCATCGCGCTGGTGGTGGCGGCGGTGGTGACGATTCCGATGGTGGTGACGCTGCTGACGCCCAGCCGCTCGTCCACGCCCTATCGCGCCCCGCCGCAGACGCCGCCCATCGACGCCTCGCTGGTCAAGCTGACCGATGTGCGCGAGATCACGACGCGCGGCCGCAAGCAGCTGGTGATGATCATGCGCAACGAGACCGGCAGGAAGATCGACCCGCCCCGCGTCACGGCCACGTTTTTTCAGGGCGAACTGACGCTGACGTCGTCGTCAGCCTCGCCGTCGCCGCGATCATTACAGCCCGGCGAGTACGCGCCGGTGCTGATTTCGGTGCCGGACAAGGCCTACACGCGCTACACGCTCCAGGTCGCCACACCCAACCCCGCGCGCGGCAAGAACAACGACGTAGCAGCCAGCAAGGTGCAGCTGGTGCAGAACGACGCCGCCTTCCGGCTGGTCGGCCTGCTGAAGAACCAGGGCGCCACGGCCGCAAGCAGCACGCAGATCACCGTCATGCTCTACGGCGAAGACGGCACGATGATCGGCGTGGGCAACGGCTACGCCACGGCCAGCACGCTGGAACCCGGCGCGTTGACGTCGTTCGACGTGCGCTGCGAAATGCTCGGCGACGGCAAGGTCGCGTCCTACGATTACATGGTGCAAAGTGAAAGCTGATCGCCCCCAAGCCAAGCCGCGTTCGTGGCTGCCCCTGACGGCGCTGGCCGTGGCCCTGTTCAGCGCGGCCGGTTATGTGCTGACGCACCATACGCCGGCCGGGCCGTGGGTGGCGCGCAAGCTGGCATCCTGGGCGCCGTCGGGTTCATCGGGCTCCGCCCCCTCGCAGACGGCCGGCTCCGGCGATGCCGCCGCCCAGGCCACCGCCCCCGCCGCCCCCGCCGCCCCCGCCGCCCCCGCCACGCGCATGGTGCGCGTCAGCCCGGCCGATGTCCGGGTCATCAACCACGTGCGCCTGAGCACCGAAGAACTGCTGGACCCGAATTTCGCGCTGTTCGATAACAAGGCGTTGACGCTGTCGCCGCCGCGCCGGCTGCTAGACGAAATCGACCGTCCGCTGATGTACGCCGAGGTCGTCAACACCAGCGCCGACACCATTGCGTTGTCGCCGCGCGCAACGATATCCGTGTTCGATGGGTCCACACCGCTGAACGTGCGCCAGGAATGGACGCTGCCTACGCATCTGTACCCGGGCGAGCGCGTGCCCGTGGCGCTGACGGGCGGGCGCTACGAGCGCTACACCGAAGTCAAGACCGATTGGCTGCCCGCCAAGCGCGCCGCCCTGCCCGGCCCGCGGCCGAAGCTGACGGTGACGGTCGAGAACACCGAGGCGGGCGTGGGCACCGGCACGCTGAACTTCAGCTACCGCTACCGTTACAAGTACGTGACTGTGCACGGGCGCGTCCGCAACGACGAGCCGGCGGAAATCGAAAACGTGCGCGTCTGGGTGAGCCTCTTCGACGCGCAGGACAAGCTCACCGGCGCCCAGTTCAAGGAATTGCGCCTGCCCAAGCTGGCGGCGGGCGACAGCGCGCCGTTTGAGGTCATCGTGAAGCAATACGGCGCCAATTTCGCCCGGGTGGGCGTCGTCTACGACGCCGCAGCGCGCTAGTCAGCGGCGCGCCGTCGCCGCCAAGCAACAGCGGGAATGCTTAGGTCTTATATAAGATATAAGACGTTTGCTAGCACCCCCCTGTTGCCTCTACAATTCCGCTCGAAAACCCTTCTTCCAACCCGACTTTGAGCAGGCCTCACATGCTGGATAACTACCGCCAACACGTTGCCGAACGCGCGGCTCTGGGGATTCCCCCGCTGCCCCTTACGGCTAAACAAACCGCTGAACTGATCGAACTGCTGAAGAACCCGCCCGCTGGCGAAGAGCAGAATCTGGTCGAGCTGCTGACCCACCGTGTGCCGGCCGGCGTGGACGATGCCGCCAAGGTGAAGGCGTCCTACCTGGCCGCCGTGGCGCTGGGCAAGGAAGCTTGTGCGCTGATCAGCCGTGCCAAGGCGACGGAACTGCTGGGCACGATGCTCGGCGGCTACAACATTGGCCCGCTGGTCGACCTGCTGGATGATGCGGAAATCGGCACCATCGCCGCCGATGCGCTCAAGAAGACCCTGTTGATGTTCGACGCCTTCCACGACGTGAAGGAAAAGGCCGACAAGGGCAACGCCAACGCCAAGTCCGTGCTGCAAAGCTGGGCCGATGCCGAATGGTTCACCAGCCGCCCGGAACTGCCGGAAAGCCTGACCATCACCGTCTTCAAGGTGCCTGGCGAAACCAACACCGACGATCTGTCGCCCGCCCCGGACGCCACGACCCGCTCCGACATCCCGATGCACGCCCTGGCGATGCTGAAGAACAAGCGCGACGGCGCTGCGTTCGAACCGGAAGAAGACGGCAAGCGCGGCCCGGTCAAGTTCATTGAATCGCTGAAAGACAAGGGCCACTTGGTCGCCTACGTGGGCGACGTGGTCGGCACGGGTTCGTCGCGCAAGTCGGCCACCAACTCGGTGCTGTGGTTCACGGGCGAAGACATCCCCTTCGTGCCGAACAAGCGCTTTGGCGGCGTGTGCCTGGGCAACAAGATCGCCCCGATCTTCTACAACACGATGGAAGACGCCGGCGCGCTGCCGATCGAGCTGGACGTTTCCAAGATGGAAATGGGCGACGTCGTCGAGCTGCGTCCGTACGAAGGCAAGGCCATCAAGAATGGCGAAGTCATCGCTGAATTCGAAGTCAAGTCCGACGTGCTGTTCGACGAAGTGCGCGCCGGCGGCCGCATTCCGCTGATCATCGGCCGTGGCCTGACCAGCAAGGCGCGCGAAGCCCTGGGCCTGGCCCCGTCGACGCTGTTCCGCCTGCCCAAAGACCCGGTCGACACCGGCAAGGGTTACACGCTGGCCCAGAAGATGGTCGGCCGCGCCTGCGGCATGCCCGAAGGCAAGGGCATTCGCCCGGGCACCTACTGCGAACCGAAGATGACCTCGGTCGGCAGCCAGGACACCACCGGCCCGATGACCCGCGACGAACTGAAAGACCTGGCTTGCCTGGGCTTCTCGGCCGACCTGGTGATGCAGTCCTTCTGCCACACCGCCGCGTATCCGAAGCCCGTGGACGTCAAGACGCACCACACGCTGCCGGAATTCATCAGCACCCGTGGCGGCGTGTCACTGCGCCCGGGTGACGGCGTGATCCACTCGTGGCTGAACCGCATGCTGTTGCCCGACACCGTCGGCACCGGCGGCGATTCGCACACGCGCTTCCCCATCGGCATCTCGTTCCCGGCCGGTTCGGGCCTGGTCGCCTTTGCCGCCGCCACCGGCGTGATGCCGCTGGACATGCCGGAATCGGTGCTGGTCCGCTTCAAGGGCAAGCTGCAACCTGGCGTCACGCTGCGTGACCTGGTCAACGCCATCCCGCTGTACGCCATCAAGCAAGGTCTGCTGACGGTCGCCAAGCAAGGCAAAAAGAACATCTTCTCGGGCCGCATCCTGGAAATCGAAGGCTTGCCGGACCTGAAGGTCGAGCAGGCTTTCGAACTGTCGGACGCGTCCGCTGAACGTTCGGCCGCCGGCTGCTCGGTGTTCCTGAACAAGGAACCGATCATCGAATACATCAACAGCAACATCGTGATGTTGAAGTGGATGATCGCCAACGGCTACGAAGACGAGCGCACGCTGGGCCGCCGCATCAAGGCCATGGAAGCCTGGCTGGCTGATCCCAAGCTGCTGGAGCCGGACGCCGACGCCGAATACGCCGCCGTCATCGAAATCGACCTGGCCGACGTGCACGAGCCCATCGTGGCCTGCCCGAACGACCCGGACGACGTGAAGACGCTGTCGGAAGTGGCTGGCGCCAAGATCGACGAAGTGTTCATCGGCAGCTGCATGACCAACATCGGCCACTTCCGCGCAGCGTCCAAGCTGCTGGAAGGCAAGCGCGACATCCCCGTCAAGCTGTGGGTGGCCCCGCCCACCAAGATGGACGCCACGCAACTGACCGAAGAAGGCCACTACGGCGTGTTCGGCACGGCCGGCGCCCGTACGGAAATGCCGGGTTGCTCGCTGTGCATGGGTAACCAGGCACAGGTGCGTGAAGGCGCGACGGTGATGTCCACCAGCACCCGCAACTTCCCGAACCGCCTGGGCAAGAACACGAACGTGTACCTGGGTTCGGCCGAACTGGCCGCGATCTGCTCGAAGCTGGGCCGTATCCCGACCAAGGACGAGTACATGGCCGATATGGGCGTCATCAACAAGAGCGGCGACCAGATCTATCAGTACTTGAACTTCGACAAGATCGCGGACTACAAGGACGTGGCGGACGTGATCGAGGTGTAAACCTCGCTGGCGTTACCCCGCATAAGCGGCTCCGGAGATTTCCGGGGCCGTTTTTTTTTGCGGTGCCTGGGGCTCACTTTGTGGTGATTTCGGGGACGGAACTTTTCCCGCGATACGTTTTCATACAATCGCGGTACCTTGTGACACCTGCCACCCAGACGCGGCACGCGGCACGCCGCCCGCGCCCACAATCTCAGGAGGAAGACCGCCAATGACCCGGCTTTTGCTGCCGCCGCTGCTACTGCTGGCGCTTGCCGGTTGCGCCACCGCGCCGCCATCGAACCCCGAGAACATTTGCGCGATCTTCCGAGAAAAACCGGACTGGCACGACGCCGCCTTGAAGGTGCAAAAGAAATGGGGCGCCCCCGTGCCCGTGCC
>CAJYKY010000264.1 GCA_913775005.1 uncultured Achromobacter sp. | reverse complement strand
CACGGCAGGCAGGGGGCGCCGTGCCGCGCACAACCCGGAAAACGCATGGGTGTTCTCCGGCTTGTTTGGGTCGATGTCGTTTACGACAGCGGCGGAATGCGCAGGACCTGGCCCGGGTAGATCTTGTCGGGGCTGGTCAGCATCGGCTTGTTGGCTTCAAAGATCAGCGAGTTCTTCGCGCCCTGGCCCTTGCCATATTGCGCTTCGGCAATCTTCCACAGGTTGTCGCCCTTTTGCACCGTGTACATCTTGGCTTCGGGCGTGGCCTGCTTCACCTTCAGTTGGTTGTCCACCGCCGCCACGCCAACGGTATTGCCCAGCGCCAGCGAAATCTTCTCGGCGTCTTCCGTGCTTAGCGCTTCACCCGCCACCGTGACCTTGTCGCCATCCACGGTGATTTGCAGGCCGTCGGCATTCAGACCGTGCTTGTCCAGCTCTTTCTTCAACTCATCTGCCGTCGCGGCCTTGGCCTCGCTGGCGCCGAAAAGCTTTTCCCCAACGTCCTTGATGAAATTAAGCAGACCCATGGTGTTTCCTTTATCGATGGTGCAGTGAGAAAAAGAAATGCCTTCAGGGTGCGCGGCCTGGAACCTGTTGCGCAGCCGACAGCAACGATTATTGCTCGCATAAACGCCGCCAGACGAGGGGTTAACGTGTAACAGGTTGCTAGCCTCGTGGCAGACTACGCAACAATGCTCGCCTCTTTGCAGGGCGGCTCAGGCACGCAGCGCAATCCGCATCAGACGCGGGGTGCCATGCGTCACCATCCCTTTGCAACCGCCAAGTAAAAGGCCGCTGATTCAGCGGCCTTTTGCGTTGCACCGCGATGCGCGATGCCAGGGCGCAGCGTGATGATCGCTACGCAGTCACGGAGTCCGGATCAGCCTCCGCCCACCGCCACAACGATCTCGATCTGGTCGCCGTCGGTAAGCCGGGTTTGTTCATGCTGGCTCTTGGGCACGATCTCGCCGTTGCGTTCCACGGCCACGCGCTTGCCCGCATAACCCAGCGTTTGCAGCAGCTCGATCACGGTGGTGTCCAACGGGAACTCGCGTGCATCGCCATTCAATGTGATGTGCATATCAGGTCTCCTCACTGTTTTGCGTAGGCGTCGGTGGCGGCGATCAGGCGCGCCAAGGTGCCCGGCTCATCAAAGGCGTGGCCGGCGTCCGGCACCAGATGAAACTCGGCTTCGGGCCAGGCACGGTGCAGATCCCATGCGGTGCGCGCGGGCGTGCAGACGTCATAGCGGCCCTGCACGATAGTGCCGGGAATGCCGCGCAGCTTGTGTGCGTCGCGGATCAGCTGGCCTTCTTCCATGAAGCCCGCATTCACGAAGTAATGATTTTCGATGCGCGCAAAGGCCAGCGCGGCGCGGTCGGCGGCGTGGCTTTGCTGATGGCGCGGGCTGGGCAACAGCGTGATGGTGCTGTCTTCCCATTTGCTCCAGGCCTTGGCCGCGCGCAGCTGTTCGACGGGGTCGTCGCCGGTCAGGCGCTTGTGATAGGCCGCGACCAGGTCGCCGCGTTCGGCTTCGGGGATGGGCGCCAAATATTCTTCCCAGCGGTCGGGGAACAACCACGACGCGCCTTCCTGGTAGAACCACTGAATCTCGGCGCGGCGCAGCCCGAAGATGCCGCGCACCACCATTTCACTGACGTGCGACGGGTGCGTCTGCGCATACGCCAGCGCCAGCGTCGACCCCCACGATCCGCCGAACACGAGCCACTTGTCTGCGCCCATGATCTCGGTGCGCAGGCGTTCAATGTCCGCCACCAGATGCCACGTCGTATTGTTGTCCAGGCTGGCGTGCGGCTTGGAACGGCCGCAGCCGCGCTGATCAAACAGCAGCACGTTGTAGCGCTGCGGATCGAACAGCTGACGATGCACGGGCGAACATCCGCTGCCCGGCCCGCCATGCAGGAACACGGCGGGCTTGCCGTTCGGATTGCCCGACATTTCCCAATAGATCTGGTGGCCGTCGCCGGTGTCCAGTATTCCGTGGCGGTAGGGTTCGATCGGCGGATAGAGCATCAGGCGACTCGCTTGAAGATCAGGTCCCAGACGCCGTGGCCCAGGCGCAGGCCGCGTGTCTCGAATTTGGTCAGGGGGCGGTAATCGGGGCGGGGAGCGTAGCCATCGACGGTGTTGGCCAGCAGCGGTTCGCCACTAAGCACTTCCAGCATCTGGACGGCGTAGTCTTCCCAGTCGGTGGCGCAATGGATGTAGCCGCCCGGCGCGATGCGGCTGGCCAGCAGCGACACGAACGCGGGTTGCAACAAACGACGCTTGTGGTGACGCTTCTTGGGCCACGGGTCCGGGAAGTACACGTGCACGCCCGCCAGCGAATCCGGCGCAATCATGTCGCGCACGACTTCAACGGCGTCGTGCTGAATGATGCGCAGATTGGGAATGCTGGAATCTTCAATACGGCGCAGAAGCGAACCGACACCGGCATTGAACACTTCCACACCCAGGAAATTGTCGCCAGGACGAGCCAGCGCGATCTTCTCGGTGGTCTCGCCCATGCCGAAACCAATCTCCAGCACCGTCGGCGCTTCGCGGCCAAAGGCGGCGGCGGGATCCAGGCGGCGGGGGGCGTAAGGGATGGACCATTCGCCCATCAGGCGTTCCAGCGCAGCCAGCTGACCCTGCGTGATATGACCACGGCGGTGCACAAAACTGCGGATGTGGGTCGCGCCGGGGCTGTTCGGCGCATGGGCAGTGCTGGCCAGCGCGGCCTGCGTTTCAGCAGAAACGGCGGCGGGCGCGGCAGCGGGCGTGGCCGCGGAATGAGAGGAATCGGCGGTCGTGTCGGGCTTGTTCACAGGAGGCGTCGCGGGCGTATCCGCGGGGTTATTGGTATTCATAGACCCCGAATTGTAGTGGCACGTGCGGCGGGGCGGAGTCGGCCGGATGGACTAAATTAGGGACGCAACAATTCGACGATCAGTTCCTTGCTTGGATGAGGCGCAAAGAGCCCGCGCAAATCAAGCACGAATTCCAAAAAACCCGCGCTATAATCACCGGCTCTGCCCAGCCTTGCCGCTGCGGCACGACACCCGAGCGGGTGTAGTTCAATGGTAGAACGGCAGCTTCCCAAGCTTCATACGAGGGTTCGATTCCCTTCACCCGCTCCAAATCCCCCTTTCTGTGCCAATGCGATTCGTCGTGCGATGCCGCAGTTCGTCTGCGGATAACGGAGTAGCGTGCGTCTGCGCTCAGGTTAATCAGTTGTGGCACAAGCCGTAGGCGACTGGCGTTGTCGTGGCCGCCGCAAGATCAAAACCGTTGACGCAATAATCATCGCGCCGCCCAGCAGGACGGCGGGCGTCAAGGTTTCGCCCAGGAAGGCGATGCTCCAGACGATCCCAAACAGCGGGGCCAGAAATGCCACCATCATGGCGCGCGCCGGACCAATGTCGTTGACCAGCCGAAAATAGAGCACGAAGCCCAGGCCACTGCTCAGCACGCCTAAACCGAGCACGTTAAGCGCGACGTTGAGGTCAATGACTGCCGGAGGCGCTGCGGTGATCCAAAAGGGCAAAAGCGCGACGGCGGCAAACAGCTGAGCGCATCCGGCCGACTCCAGCGGATTGACATGCGATGCACAGCGTTTGATGTAGATGCCGGCGCCGGCATAGGACGCCGCGGCAAACAGGCATGCGGCGATAGCTGAATTGAAAGCCAGTGTCGCGGCCGTGGGTGCGCTCGCGCCCGTTATTGTTGCTACGCCGGCCACCCCAAGTACCAGGCCGAACCCTTTGGCTCGGCTCATCGTGTCTCCCAGCCATAAAACGGCGAAGGCCGTTCCAAACAATGGCGTCGTCGCATTCAGAATCGCGGAATAAGCCGCTGGAATATGCAGAGCGGCATAGGAAAACAGCAGAAAGGGCAGGCCGACGTTGAAGGTGCCGATGACAGCGTAAGCACGCCAATGCGCGCGCCACTTCGGCCTGAATCTGATTAGCGCGAAATAGAGTAATAGTGCAGCAGCGCCTATCGCCACTCGCAAATCTGCCGTGACGATCGGCCCCAGTATGGGCGCAAGCACGCGCATGAAAATGAAGGAAGCACCCCAAACGGCGCTTAATACCAACAGCCGGACCCAGTCCACGCTCCGCATTATGTCTACCTCTTGCCGCCAGGATTGATGCGATTTCAACGTTGATGATTGGCCCGCTTATGACGTGCGGCCATTCAAGCTCGTTCTTCCCGGATGCGGTTGATGAAATCCCGGATGAAAAACTTAACGGCAGGGATGTCGGCCAAGTGTCTTTCGATGCATAAGCTGAATAGGCTGCCAACAATGACACCGTTGGCTCCGCTACGCCAAAAGGCCCGTACCTGATCAACCTTGCTGATGCCAAAGCCGACGACGATAGGTTGGGTCGATAAGCGGCGCAGGCGCGCGATGCGCGGCAACGCATCCTCGTCAACTATCTCGCTTGTGCCTGTGGTGCCAAAACGGCTGATCACGTAAGTGAATGCCGATGAGTGATCAAGGAGTTTGCTCGCGCGCTCAAGAGGCGTATTGGGCGCAATCATCTGGATGCTCCCGATACGATTACGCAGCAGTTGCGCCATGTGGTTCGCGCTTTCGTCGAAGGGAAGGTCAGAACAAACGATTGCGTCGACGCCGATCTGGGCAAGTTCCGGATATGCGCTCTCACCGCGCGTGTGCAGCAGGTTGTAATACAACAGCAGGCCGATAGGCAAGCTGGGATAGCGGTGCCTGATTCGCCGAAGCAGATCGAGGCAGGTGTCATACGTGGTGCCGGCATCAAGTGCACGACGCATTGACCGCTGGTTCACAGGGCCGTCGGTGATGGGATCTGAAAAAGGGAAGCCAAGCTCGACGCCGTCCGCGCCTGCGTCAACAGCAGCGCAGATAAGTTCAAAGCTTGTCGAAGGATCGGGATCCCCCAAAGTAAAGAAGGGGATAAACACACGATCTGCGGGATTCGAAAAAAGACGGCTGAAGCGATTCATTGCACGAGTTCCTTGATTCTCCAGTACTCGTCCAGGTCTTTGTCTCCTCGACCAGACAGACAGACGATCAAATTGCTTTCTGGTGCGAACTCCTGGCTTTTTTTGATCGCTAGCGCAACGGCATGGGCCGATTCAAGCGCGGGGATAATGCCTTCCAACAGCGATAACTGTTCAAACGCATTGAGCGCCTCGTCATCGCTGATTGCGGAGAAGCTCGCACGGCCGGAATCCTGCAACGCCACCAGTTCCGGTCCGACGCCTGGATAATCCAACCCGGCGGCAATCGAATGCGTGTTGGCAATCTGCCCTTCCTGATTCTGCAAGAACAAAGAACGCATGCCGTGAAATACGCCGATGCTGCCCTTGGTGAGTACGGCTGCGTGAAGGTTGGAGCCATCGGCTTTGCCTGCGGGTTCTGCGCCATGCAGGGATACGCAGGCATCGTTTTCGAAACCAGAGAACAAGCCCACGGCGTTGCTTCCGCCGCCAATGCAGGCAAACACGGCATCGGGTAGCCGTCCGGTCCGTTCAAGAATCTGCTGGCGCGACTCTGTGCCGATGACCGACTGGAAATACTTGATCATTGATGGGTACGGAAACGGCCCGGCAGCGGTGCCGAAGCAGTGGTAGGTGCTGCCGACGTTGGTGATCCAGTCGCGCATCGCCTCGTTGATGGCATCTTTCAGCGTGGCACCACCGGAGTCGACGGCGTGCACGGTGGCGCCAAATAGCTCCATGCGCCTGACGTTCTGACGTTGCCGCTCAATATCAACAGCGCCCATATAGACTTCGACCGGAAGGCCCAGGGCGGCTCCTGTCATCGCGGTGGCGACGCCATGTTGGCCTGCTCCCGTTTCAGCGATGATGCGAGTCTTTCCCATGCGCTGCGCAAGGAGTAATTGGCCCAGTGTGCTGTTGGTTTTATGCGCGCCACCGTGAAGCAAGTCTTCACGCTTGAGGTAGATGTTTCTGCCCAACTGCCGGGAAAGGCGCTTGGCGTGAAAGAGCGGCGTTTGCCTTCCGCCGAAGTCTCTCAGCAGCACCGCCAGGCTATGGTGAAAGTTCTTATCTTGAAGTGCCGATTCAAAGGCCTCATGGACCTCGGCCAATACACTGACGAGGCTTTCAGATACGTAGCTTCCACCGAATCTTCCTGCGCCAAATCTTCTGACCAATTCCACATTGGCGAACATACCGAACTCCCTTCAACGGGTCGGTATCTTTGATATCGATAACGACCTGATTTCCTTCGATCGATAATGAAGGTGATCAGGACGGCTGCCTATAGGAACAATCAGAAAAGATCAGGCGGCGTGCGGTCTGAATGTATTCAGCTTCGCGACGCCGTATGCGACGCCGCCGGCGCTTCATCCAGCATCGCCAAGCGGTTCAATTCGCCCCTATCCAAAATCGTCATCCCCCCGTAATGCGTTTTCAATACCCCCGCCCGCGCCAGCCGCGTTAGCGCCGCATTCGTGCGTTGCCGTGACACGCCGCACAGGCTGGCGATTTCTTCTTGCGAGATCTTCAGCCGCCCTTGCGTATCCGCGTGCCGTTCCGCTTCCAGTTGCGCCACCACCGCGCGCGCGACCGTCGTGTCGACGTCCAGCAGCACGTTGCCGGTGTAGCTGGCCATCAGCCAGTTCACCCGCTGCGCCAGGTGCATCGTCAAGGCCTTGGTGAATTCGATGTGGTGATTCCACAGGCGTTCACACGTCTCTCGGGGTAGGATCACGATGAGGCTGGGCCGCAGCGCGATCACCTCGTATTCGAAGCGTTCGCGGCGCAGCATGGTGGCTTCGCCGAACCAGCTGCCGATGCTGAATCCGGCCAGCGATAGCGATTTACCGTCTGCGCCGGGTGAGGTCCATTTCACCAGGCCTTCCACCACGCCATACCAGCCCAACGACTTGGAGCCGGCGCGGAACAGGTATTCGCCGGTAGCCAAGGACACGGTGCGCAGTTCTGCGCGGACCAGGTTGCGTTCCAGTTCCGGCAGGCCGTTGTACCAGGGCACGACGCCCAGCATTTTGTCCAGCGGGGACTGGGCGGGTCTTCGTTTGGAGCCGGACGATAGAGTGCCGTCGCCGGTGGGCGGTCCGCGCATGTTTTCTCCTGTTTCCCATAGAGACGCCGCTCAGGTAAACCCTAGGGCGCTTTGTCACCATGATGACTGTACGCGCCGGGAGCGGGACCCAGAATGGTTGACGCCCATCGGGCCAAAAAAACATAAGAGGAGACCGGTATGTTGTCAATGCCACGCATCATGTGCCGTACCGCCAAGGCCGCCGGCGTTGCGGCTTTGCTGTTGAACGCAGCGAACGCCCACGCCCAGATTTCCGATGATGTCATTCGGATCGGCTTCATCACCGACCTGTCGGGCGTGTACTCGGGGCCGGATGGCCCGGGCGGCGCCGAAGCCATCAAGATGGCGATTGAAGAGATGGGTGGCGAGATCAACGGCAAGAAGATCGAGCTCTTGACAGCAGACCACCAGAACAAGGCGGACATCGCGTCGGCCAAGGCGCGCGAATGGTTCGACCAGCGCGGGCTGGACATGTTGATCGGCGGCACCAACTCCAGCACGGCGCTGGCCATGTCCAAGGTGGCGGCCGACAAGAAGAAGCCCATCATCGTGGTGGGGGCGGGCGCACCGGCGCTGACCAACGAGCAGTGCACGCCTTACACGCTGAACTACGCGTACGACACCGTGGCGCAAGCGCGCGGCACCGGCGCGGCGGTGGTCAAGGCAGGGGGCAAGACCTGGTACTTCCTGACGGCCGATTACGCCTTTGGCAACGCGCTACAGGCCGACACCACCAAGGTGGTGGAAGCGGCGGGCGGCAAGGTCGTGGGATCCGTCAAGCATCCGCTGTCGTCCAGCGATTTCTCGTCGTTCCTGTTGCAGGCGCAAAGCAGCAAGGCCGAGATCCTGGCCTTGGCCAACGCGGGCGCCGACGCCACCAACGCCATCAAGGCCGCCAATGAATTCGGGTTGACCAAGACGATGCGGCTGGCGGGCATGATCATGTTCATCAATGACATCCACGCCATGGGCCTGCCGGCCACGCAGGGCATGTACCTGACCGACAGCTGGTACTGGAATGCGTCGGACGAAACGCGCGCATGGAGCCAGAAATTCTTTGAACGCCGCAAGGCCATGCCCTCGTCGTTGCAGGCGGCTGACTATTCCGCCGCGCTGCAATACCTGCGCGCGGTCAAGGCCACGGGCACGGATGACGCCGACCGCGTGCTGGCCTACCTGCGCGAAAACAAGTTGAACGACCTGTACATCAAAGACGGCGTGGTGCGTCCGGACGGCCGTGTCGTGCACGACATGGTGCTATTGCAAGTGAAGACGCCGGAAGAGTCCAAGGCGCCTTGGGATTATTTCAAGGTGGTGCAAACGATTGACGGCAACGAGGCCTTTACCAAGCAGGCCGAAAGCCGTTGCGCCCTGTGGAAATAGATCAGAGATCCGTCGATCAACGCCCCATAGACAAGAGACCATCATGGCTAAACGCAAAGTCATTGTGACCATCGCCCCAACCGGCGGCATGGCGTTCAAGACCCAGAACCCGAACCTGCCGACGCAGCCCGCGGAAATTGCCGAAGACGTCTACCGCTGCTACAACGCGGGCGCCAGCGTGGTGGCCCTGCATGCGCGCCGGCCAGACGACCAGGCCACGTGCAACGCCGCCATCTACCGAGACATGAATCAGCGCATCCGAGAACGCTGCGACATCGTGCTGAACAATTCCACGGGCGGCGGCGTCCATGGCGACATGGTCAAAGAGACCACGCCCGGCACTTGGGAAATCTTGTGGGAAGAACGGCTCAAGGGCATGGATGCCGGCGCCGAGATGTGCACGCTGGACGCCACGACGCTGAACCTGGCGTTTGGCGACCGCGAATACCTGATGAACACGCCGCTGACCAAAGCGCGCGAACTGGCTGCCGGCATGAAGGCGCGCGGCATCAAGCCCGAATGGGAAGTCTTCAGCCCCACGCATATCCTGCAAGACGCCACGACGCTGATCGACGAGGGTCTGGACGAAGGGCCGCACTTCATCAACCTGGTGATGAACGTGCATCGCAACTTTCAGAACGCAATGCCGTTTTCGCCCAGGCATTTGCAGATGATGGTTGACCTGCTGCCCAAGAACAGCATCTTCTGCGTCAGCGGCATCGGGCCGTCGCAGCTGGAAGCCAATATCAGCGCGCTACTGCTGGGCGGCCATGCGCGTGTGGGCCTGGAAGACAATCTGTACTACCGGCACGGCGAGCTCGCCACCAATGTGCAGCTGACCGAGCGCATCGTGCGCATCATCCGCGAGCTGGATATGGAACCGGCTACGCCTGCCGAAGCCCGCGAGATCATGGGCTTGCCGCTGCGTAGCGGCATCCGCCCCGAGTTCGCGCTTTGATATTCCCACTGCGACGATCCATGACTGAATCACTGAAAGACAAGCGCGTGCTGGTGACCGCCGGTGCGCAAGGCATCGGCTGGGCCATTGCGCAGAAGTTCCTGGCTAACGGTGCGCACGTGCATATCTGCGACGTGGATGCGCAGGCATGCGAAGCCGCGCGCAACACGCATCCGAACCTGAGCGTCAGCGTGACCGACGTCTCCAGCGAGGCTCAGGTCGCAGAGATGTTCGCCGACTTGCGCGCGCGTTGGCAGAAGCTGGATGCATTGATTAACAACGCCGGCGTGTCCGGCCCCACCAGCCGGCTGGAAGACACGACGCTGGCCGCGTGGCAGAACACGCTAGACGTGAACCTGACCGGCACCTTCCTGTGCGCCCGCAGCGCGGTGCCCCTGCTGCGCGCGGCAGGCGGCGGCGCCATTATCAATATTTCTTCGGTGGCGGGGCGTCTGGGGTTTTCGCTGCGCAGCCCCTACAGCGCCAGCAAGTTCGGCTTGGCAGGGCTGACGCAGACCTGGGCGATGGAGTTGGGTCCGTCTAATATCCGGGTCAATTCAGTGTTGCCCGGCGTGGTGTCGGGCGACAGAGTCGAGCGCGTGATTGCGGCGCGGGCGGCGGCCGGCGGCGTCAGCAATGATGAGATGCGCGAACAGCTTGTAGAAAAGGTGTCGCTGCGGCGCATGACGATGCCGGAGGACGTGGCCAATCAGGTCGCGTACCTGTGCTCTGACGCGGGCGCCATCATCAGTGGGCAGAGTATTTCGGTGTGCGGGAATGTGGAGTATCTGGGCTGACCTGCGCCGCAAAGCCACGCAGCACATCGCGCGCGTGCTGCGTGGCGGCTAGCGCCTGAATCATCGCGTCCACATCAAACCCTTCGGCCTTGAACTTGTCTGCCCGGCGCGCAAGGCACGCCGACATCAGCTCAGGAAAGAACTCAGGGTGAAACTGAACCGAGATTGCGTTGGGGCCATAGCGCAGAATCTGATGCGGATCATGCGCTGACCACCCCAGCACCGCCGCGCCCGGCGGCGGCGTCAGCACGGTTTGCTCGTGCGTCAGGTTGGCGGACAAGGTTGCGGGCAGCGTGGCCAGCAGCGGATCGCTGCGCGCGTTGTCCGATAGCGTCACCGCGTGTTGGCCGATCTCTCGCCCTTGCGGGTGGTAGCCGACCACGCCACCGAAGGCATGCGCCATCAGTTGGTGGCCGTAGCACACGCCCAGCAGCGGGACGCCTGCCGCGCTGGCGGCGCGCAGCCATTCAGCGGTGCGCTCGCTCCAGGGTTCCTCGTCTGTCACCATCGCCCAGGATCCGGTCACGACCGCCGCCGCAACGTTCGCCGGATCAGGCAGGGCTTCGTTGGCTTCAGGGTTGACGACCACCGTCTGCACGTCCAGCCCGTCCAGCGCCGAACGCATCCAGTCGCCTTGTTCGCCAAGTGCTTGCCGAAGGTCTTCGGGCGGGCGGCCCATCTGGATGATGAGCAGGGGCTTGTGCGGCATGGGGGGTAGTCCTGGGCAACGGTGATGGGTATTGGCGCGGCGAGGCTGCCGGGGAGTGATGCTGCCACCGCTTGCCTTGCAACGTCAATGATCATTGGCGCGCACGCGGATAGAATGGCCTGCCACAACGGCAATCATCTTATCCTTCCGGCAGACCGCATGACCCAGGCCTTTGAACTGGAATCCCTGAAAATTCGGCTGAACGACGCAGACTTGCAGCCGCTGGATCTGCATCTGCGCATCTCGCGTGCGCTGCGCGCGTTGATCCTGGACGCGGCGCTGGATCCCGGCGTCAAGCTGCCTGCCACGCGCGCGCTGGCGGCCACCCTGGGCGTCGCCCGCGACACCGTTGAAAACGCCTATGTGCAGTTGCATCGGGATGGCTACATCGTGCGGCGCGGCGGTTCGGGCAGCTATGTGTCCGATACCGTGGGCGCGCCGCTGCGCGGCGCGTCAGGGCGGCGGATCAAGCTGCGTGATGAACAGCGTCTGGACTTGGCGCCGGGCGCGGGGCTGAGCCGCCGGGGCAGGATGATTCTGGAGTCGGGCGGCGTGGCGGATCAGCGCGTGGTGCAGGCCTTTGCCACCGGCCTGCCTGAGACACGCACGTTTCCGGTTGATGTCTGGGAGCGCTTGCAACGCCAGGTGTTGAAAGATCACCGCGATCAGATCCTGCTGCATGGGGATCCTCAAGGCGCTGCGCCGCTGCGCAAGGCGATTGCGGCCTACTTGAATCTTGAGCGCGGCGCCAAGGTTACGGCGGACCAGATTTTGGTGTTGAGCAGTACGCGGCAGGCGCTGTATCTATGCGCGCAATTGCTGGTGGACGCTGGCAAGCCCATCTTGCTTGAGAACCCTGGCTACTTTGGCGCGCGCAAGGCGTTCGAAGCGGCCGAGGCCAAGGTGGTGCCGATCGACGTGGATGCGGAAGGCATCCGCATGGACCTGCTGGGCGCGGACCGCAGTGGCGCGGCCTGCGTGTATGTGACGCCGTCGCATCAATATCCCACCGGGGCCACGCTGTCGCTGGCGCGGCGGCTGGAGCTGACGCGCTGGGCGGCCGAGCGCGGACGCTGGATTATCGAAGACGACTACGACAGCGAATTCCATTACGACGGGCTGCCTACCGCCTGCGTGCAGGGCGTGGACAAGCATCAGCGCACGCTGTACGTGGGCACGTTCAGCAAGACGTTGTTCCCCGGCTTGCGGATGGGCTACATGGCGCTGCCGCCGGAACTCGTGGACGCGTTCACCCGCGCGCGCAGCATCATGGATGGCCACACGCCGCAAGCCGTGCAGCTGACGCTGGCGCGTTTCATGGAAGATGGCCACTACGGTGCCCACGTGCGCGCGATGCGCAAGCTGTACGCCGCGCGCCGCAACGCCATGTTGCAGGCCGTGGACACGCATCTGGCAGGCATCGCCACGGCCTTGCGGCCGGAAGGCGGCTTGCAGATCCCGTGCCTGCTGGCGCGCGGCTGGTCCGAGGCCAGGACCATACGGCTGGCGGCCAGCGCCGGTTTGCAACTGCCTGGGCTAAGCCGGTTGTATGCCGGGCCGCAAGAACGGCAGGGGTGGATATTGGGGTATTCGTCGCTGACCGAGTACGAGATCGAACTCGCCGTGCGGCGCCTGGCTGGCGCGCTGAGAAAGGCGTAGTCAGCCCCTTTGGTCTGCCGAGGCCGCCGGACCTTTAGCCGGTCCCCCCACCAGCGCGCGGCTGCCACCATGAATCAGCACATGCGCGCTCAGTCCCGCCGCCAGCCCCCAGAACGCGCCGCCCACGCCCAGCATCGTGACGTTGGCCGCCGTCGCCAGAAACGTGATGAGCGCGGTTTCGCGGGTGCGGGCGTCGGCCATGGCGTTTGCCAGGCTGCCGCCAATCGCACCCAATAGCGCCAGACCCGCCAGGGTGCTGATGAAGGTCTTGGGCAGCACCATGAACAGCGTGGCCAGCGTCACGCCAAATGCGCCCACCAAGATGTAGAACACGCCGCAGGCAAGCCCTGCGATGTATCGCTTGCGCGGATCGGGATGCGCATCAGGACCGGTGCAGATCGCTGCGGTGATGGCGGCAATGTTGAAGGCGTGCGCGCCAAAGGGCGCCATGATCAGGGAACCTAGCCCGGTCACCGTCAGAATCGGATTGGCACTGGTGTGAAAGCCATCATTGCGCAACACCAGCATGCCGGGCATGTATTGCCCGGTCAGCGTGATGATGAATAGCGGCAGCGCAACGCCCAGCAACGCATTCAAGGAAAAGCGCGGCATCTCGAATACCGGCGCGGCCAAGCTGAGGTGGATCGCCGATACGTCAATGCGTTGCTGCACGAGCAACATGGTCACGCCCACTGCCAGCATGCCGACCACCGCAAAGCGCGAGGTGTAGCGCTTGAGCAGCGCATAGGAAATCACCAGCACGATCACAAGCAACGGGTCCGCACTGGCGCCGCCGAAGGCGTTGATGCCAAATTGCAGCAAGATGCCGGCCAAGAGGCCCGCCGCAATGCCCGCGGGAATCATGCGCACCAGCTTTTCAAAGGCGCCAGACAGGCCCAGCACAATGAAGCCCAGCGCGGAAATCACATATGCCCCGATGACTTCGCCGTAAGGCGTGAACGGCATGACGGTGGCCAGGAACGCCGCGCCCGGCGTGGACCAGGCGGTGATGATGGGCGCGCGGTAACGCCAGCTGAGCAGTGCACCCGTAATGCCGACACCAATGGACACCGACCACACCCACGATGCCGTCTGGGCGGCGGACAGGTGCGCGAGTTCCGCAGCCTGGAAAACCAACACAAAGGTGCCGCCGTAGTTCACCAGCACCGAGATCAGGGCGGCGACGGTCGGGGCAAAGAAGTCGGCGGGTTGCAAGCGTGCCGATGACAAATGCATGAATCACTCCACGAGGCGGAAAACAAGAAGGCCGCGACGCCGCGGCCCTGTCGAACGCAAAGTGTAGGATTCAAGTGGACTGTTAATTCATGCCACTTTTTGATTAATTGCCAGACCGCTTTGTAGGCTGAATATTCCGCAAGTCCGCCGCTTGAACGCCATCAAGGCTTAACCCTCTGCTGCCGTCGCGCTCGGCCAATAATGGCTGTCAGGCAGCGCGCGCGACCCGTAGATGGCCTGGCCCACGCGCACTACGGTGGCGCCTTCCTCGATAGCCAGTTCAAAGTCGCCCGACATGCCCATGGACAGTTCGGCCAGATCGATGCCGGCCGGTGCGCGCTGGCGCAGCTGGTCGCGCAATTGGCGCAGGCGCACAAAGCAGGGCCGCACGCGGGCAACGTCGCTGGAGAACAAGGCCAGCGTCATCAAGCCGCGCACGCGCAAGCAGGAATAGGCAGGCAAGGCAGCGATGAACGCTTCGGCGTCTTGGGGCGCCAATCCATATTTGCTGGCTTCGTCAGAGGTGTTGATCTGCACGAAAACATCCAGGCTGCGGCCTTCGGCCAGCAGGCGGCGGTCCAGTTCCTCGGCGACTCGCAGGCTGTCCAAGGCCTGGAATTCCGAGGCAAAGCGGGCGACGAGTTTGGCTTTGTTGGTTTGCAGATGGCCGATCACCGACCACTGCAAATCGGGCAGATCGTTCAACGCTTCCCACTTTGCGTGCGCTTCCTGGACCTTGTTCTCGCCCAGATAGCGAATGCCGGCGTGATACGACAGCCGCACGCGGTCGGCGTCCACGGTCTTGCTGACGGGCAACAGCCGCACGCTTGCCGGATCGCGGCCGGCACGTTGGCAAGCCGCGTCGATGCGCTGGCGCACGGTGGCCAGATTCGCGGCAAAGTCCTCAACGCTGCGGGCCTGCGGGTAGTCGGCATGCGCGACGGCGCCAGAGGGTTGAAGGTCAGGTGGTGAGTCGCGATGAGCGTCGGGGTGCTGAGTCAAGATGAAATCTCCTGGTGCTGCGTGAGCGTACTCCTCGCTCGTGCCACACGCGCGCGCGAGTCGCCGCCAGGCGATTCTAGGTCAAGGCGGCCTGCCAGACCGGTCCACTTTCTGGCTCATCGCCGTACCGCTTTGAGACCGCTACGGCACGACGCGCGCCGATTGATAGAAGCAATACCCACTGTTGCGCAAGGTCTTGACGGGCAGTGTCTGCCCGCTTGCGTCTTCCACGCGTCGGCGCAGGCGGCGCATCTGCGTGTCCAGCCGGCGCTGGTCATAGTCCAGATAATCAAACCCCATCGCTTCGATGATCTGGCGGCGGCTGATGTTTTCGCCGGGCTGGCTCATCAGGCAACGCAGCACCATCAAGTCCTGTTGAGACAGCGGCACGGCGGGCGCATTCGGAATAATGAGCCGGCGTGGGCCAACTTCCAGCGACCAGTCGGGCGCTTGCGCCGCGTCGGCGGCGGGCGGCGGCGCTGGCGGGCTGATGCGCCGCGCCAGCGCGGCCAGCACGGCGGCCAGTTCGTCCAGGTCGCAGCCTTTGCCCAGATAGTGGTCGGCGCCCAGCTCCAGACCGGCGATCCGGTCGGCGCTGGTCTGACGCGCGCTGAACACCACGATGCCCACCTGCTGGCCTTCGCGGCGCAGATGTTGAATCAGTTCCAGCCCGCTGCCGTCGGGCAAGCCAAGATCAATGACGGCCAGACGATGGCGGCTGGCGTCGAAATGGTCGTGAAAGGCCTGCAAGCTGGAAACGCACTGCGGCGCATAGCCGAGCTCTTCCAGAAACTCACCCAGTTCCTGTCGAAGGACGGGTTCGTCTTCCAGCAGGATGACTTCAAGCATGCGACGCCCCAGCGAAGAATCGTCGCAAGCGGTGGTGTAATCTGCGTGGCTGCACGGGATTGTCACTTGATGAAACGGAAATATTACCCCACCGGCCAGACCAGCCAGACCGCGCAGACGTGGCTGACGCTTGCCCTGGCGACCCTGTTGGCCGCGATGTTGTCGATGGCCACGGCGGTGCGCGCGGCGCCCTTGCTGCTGGACGCGGAGCCTGGCCTGGTGGATGCCGCCGGCCATCTGGAACGCCTGGTGGATCCGGACGGCAGCTTGAGCCTTGAAGAGGCGGCAACGGCCGAAGGCTGGTCGCCCTTGCCCGGCAGCTTGAGCGCGGGCTTTACGCGCGACACCGTGTGGCTGCGGCTTCCCGTGCAGGTGGACGCCGTTGCGCGCGGCGGCTGGATGCTTCGGCTGAGCAATGCGCTGTTGGATGATGTGCAAATCCATCTCGGCGACGGCAAGGGGTGGACGCTGCTCGGCCATAGCGGAGAAGACGTGCCCCGGCGCGACTGGCCCGTCGACTACCGCAGCCCGGTCATACAGTTCGACCCGCCGGCGCCCGGCGCATATGTGATCCTCGTGCGCCTGCAAAGCAAGAACGCGGTCGCGACGCGGCTGGAAGTCTGGCGGCGCCTGGCGTTTGACAATCAATCGCGTCGCGAAGGGCTGCTGTTCGGTCTGTACTTCGGCTTTTATCTGCTCTTGATCTGCGTACACGCGGTGTTCTGGTGGGCCACGCGCGCGCCGATGAGCGGGCTGTTTCTGGCCTACATCGGCAATTGCGTCTTCAACGAGGTGATGTCGCTGGGCCTGGTGCAGCAGCTGACGGGGTTGTCCGTTGGCTGGAGTGACCGCATGCTGGGCGTCGGCATCGCCATCAGTCTGCCCGTGGCCTTGCGCATCGCCTTTGCGCAGCTGAATCTTGCGGCGCTGTACCCGCGTGCGGCGCGCTGGACAGAGCGCGCGTTCTGGCTTGTGGCCCTGGTGTGCGCGGCGCTGGTGCTCACCGGCCACTATGCGTGGGGCATGCAGCCGATTCAGTTGCTGGCCTTGTCGACGATCGTCGCGCTGACGACGCTGGCCGGCTTCCTGTTGAAGAAAGGCTGGCGGCCGGCCAGATTTTTTGCGCTGGCGTTCGGCGTGTTCTACGTCGGCGTGCTGATCGCCTTCCTGCGCAACCTGGGTCTGTTGCCCGTGAACACCTTCACCGAGTACGTCTCGACGCTGGGCACGATGCTGCACATGCTGTTGCTGAGCCTGATCATCGTGGGCCGCCACGAACGCCAGCGGCGTCACAAGGAACGGCAACAGGCCAATCTGGCGGCCGACCTGGCGCGTCAGCACAGCCATCGGCTGGAACGAGAAGTGGCGCTGCGCACCACCGAGATGCAAGGCGAGATTCAGCGCCGGGTGGAACTGGAAGAAGAATTGCGCACCTCGCTCGAACACGAGCGGCGGGTCTTTGCCGAGCAGCGCGAGTTCGTGGCGATGGTGTCGCACGAGTTCCGCACCCCGCTGGCCATCATTACGACGTCTGCGCAGCAACTGGCCCGCAATCTGACGGCGCCGGTGGAAAAAAGCCTGGCGCGCTGCGGCAACATTCGCGACGCGGCCATGCGCTTGCTGGCGCTGGTGGATGAATACCTGACGCATGACCGGATGCGCGAACCCAGTGCGGCCTTGCGGCTGACGCAGTGCGATCTGCTGGCGTTGCTGGCAGATCTGGATCGCGAGTTTCCCGCTGGCCGCATCCAGTGCATCTACGGACAGGGCGAACAGGTGGTGCGCAGTGATGCCGGCATGCTGCGCATTGCGCTGCGCAACCTGTTGGCCAACGCCGACCGTCATTGCGCGCCGGGCAGGGCGGTGCGCGTGACCTTGCGCGAGGAAGACGGCGTCATGCACATCGAGGTGGCGAATTCCGGAGACCGGATCGCCAGTTCCGAGCAGGAACGGCTGTTCCAGAAGTACTACCGCGGCCCGAATGCCTTCCGGCATCCCGGCGCCGGGCTGGGTCTGTATCTGGTCAGAACCATTGCCGAGCGGCTGGGGGGCACCGTGTTCCTCAAGAGCGCGGGCGGCGTGGAACCTGTGTGCTTCTGCCTGAGCCTGCCGGTATCAGAGGTCGTTCCTGTTTCCGATTGAGCGGGCGCTGGGTTCCGGCTCCCGGTTGCCGCCGGTGACTTTTGTCTAGCAGAAAACGGGGTCACGCTTTCGAGAGCCGACAATTTGTTGCATGGTAGCCTCGGATTATTTCAGATGCGGCCCCATTCTGCGTCGATAAAAACTCCTATCTTCATCCATCGTCGACAAAACTGACGTCATTGTGTGCGTGCCGATCCCATTCTTACGAATTGCTTAGATTTGCTCAGATAAAGAATCGCAATCATCGGTATATTTCAGCAGCGAAACTTACAAATTGTGACGCCGCCCTCGTCTCAGGAATATGCCATGAAGAAGCCTTCCCTCAACCACATTTTCCGTTTGGTATGGAATGACGCCCTGGGCGTGTACGTGCCGGTTGCCGAACATGCCAGCGCGCGCCGCAAGCGCAACGCTTCCAGCGCAGTGGCGCTGACTGCCGCGCTGCTGCTGTCCGGCCCCGCGTTGGCGGCCGATTTGCCGACGGGAGGCAACGTGGTGGCTGGGTCGGGCTCTATCAGCCAGAACGGCGGCGCGATGACGATCAACCAGCAGACCGGCAAGATGGCCGTGGACTGGCAGAGCTTCTCGATCGGCAAGGGCAACAGCGTCACCTTCAAACAGCCGGGCCGCGATTCCGTTGCGCTGAACCGTGTGCTGGGACCGGACGTGTCGGTGATCCAGGGGGCGTTGAATGCCAACGGGCAGGTCTTCCTGGTGAACCCGAACGGCGTGGTGTTCACGCCCACCGCTCAGGTCAATGTGGGCGGCATCGTCGCCAGTACGCTGAACATCAGCACGCAGGACTTCCTGGCAGGCAACTACAAGTTCGAAGGCGCCAGCAGCAACGCCATCATCAACCAGGGCAACATCACCGCCGCTCCCGGCGGCAGCATTGCGCTGATTGCGGCGAAGATCACCAACACCGGCAACCTCACGGCCGACAAGGGCAACGTGCTGCTGGGCGCGGGCAGCCGCGTGCGTCTGGATCTGGGCGGCCCGATCAAGATCGAAGTGGAACAAGGCGCTATTGATGCGCTGATCGAACAGGGCGGCGCCATACGCGCTGATGGCGGCACGGTGTACCTGACGGCCAAGGCCGCAGGCGACCTGGCCAGCACCGTGATCAACCACACCGGCATTACGCAAGCCAAGTCGCTGGCTACTGGCGAAAACGGCAAGATCGTGTTGCTGGGCGACATGGTCAACGATCGCATCGCGGTGAGCGGCACGCTGGACGCCAGCGCACCGAACGGCGGCAAGGGCGGCTTCATCGAAACGTCGGCCGCCAACGTGAAGGTGGCGGCGGGCGCGCTGGTCACCACCAAGGCGGCTAGCGGGCAGCACGGTTCCTGGCTGATCGACCCGACTGACTTCACCGTCAGCGCGGGCGCGGGCGCCAGCTCGGATAGCGGCATTGGCGCGGACACGCTGTCGGCCAACCTGAACAACGGCAGCGTTGAATTGCGCACGGTCGACAACGGGTCAGAAGCCGGCAACATCAACGTGAATTCGGCCGTGACGTGGAGCGCCAGCACCAAGCTGACGCTCAGCGCGCATGGCGACGTGAATATCAACGCGCCGATCACCGCGACGGGCGCAAGCGCCGGCCTGGAAATCAACGTGGGCGGCTTCAAGCAGCGTGGCTACTCGTCGGGCGGCAACTATGCAGCCAATGCCCCGGTGACGCTGAGCGGCGCGCAGTCCACGTTCAAGAAGAACGGCCAGAACTACACCATGCTGCGCACGGTGCAGGACTTGCAGTCCGTGGGGCAGCTGGGCTATGGCTTTTATGCACTGGCCAATGACCTGGACCTGACCGGGATGATCTTCACGGGCGCCGTGGCCGGTACCCTGAAAGGCTCGTTCGCGGGCCTGGGCCATACCGTCGACAACATGACCATCAATGGCGGCACGTATGGCGTGATGGGCCTGTTCGGCAACATCGACAGCAGCGGCGACGTGCGCGACCTGACGATACGCAACGCCAACATCACGGGCGGCGGCTTCCTCGGCCCCCTGGCGGGCATGAACTCGGGTACGGTGCGCAATGTGTCGGCGTCGGGCAGCGTGACGGGCGGGAACTCCCTGGGCGGTCTGATCGGCACGAACGACGGCACGATCAGCTATTCGAACGCGCGGACCACGGTCACCAGCACGACGAAGGGCTATTTCCTGGGCGGTCTGACGGGCAGCAACGCCGGCGTCATCGACAACGCTTACGCCAAGGGCAACGTCATCGGCGGCAACTCTGACCAGGGGGGCCTGGCGGGTTCCAATAGCGGCGTGATTCGCAATGCCTACGCAACCGGCGATGTGCTCGCGGCTGCGGACGGGTCGGGCACTGCCATCGGCGGCCTCGTAGGCTCGGCACGTAGTGACAGCGTGATCTCCAACGTATTCGCCAGCGGCAAGGTCACGGGCAATGGCCACACCGGTGGCATCGTGGGCTTGTTCAGCGGCTCGAACATCACCCTTGAAAACGCGCATTGGGACACCGTCTCGACGGGGCTGGCCAACGCCACCCCCGTCACTTCGGGCGGCACCATCACCGCGACGACGGGAATCAGCAGCGCAGCCTATACCCACACGTCCTACGCGAACCTGGGTACGTGGAGCTCGGTGCCTGGCACGGCCAATATGTTTGTCGCCAAGGACGCCGACGGCAACGCGAAGTGGATCATGGTCGATGGCATCACGCGGCCGTTCCTGGCCAGCGAGTACAGCCTGGCGGTGTCCAATGATCATCAGCTTCAGCTGATGGCCTACAACCTGAACGCGCAGTACAACCTGGTGCGCGATGTGGACGCCAAAGCCACGCAGGTGGGGGGCGGCAACATGTGGAATGGCAACGGCTTTGCCTCCATCGGCCTGAACAACGAGTTCACGGGCAGCCTGAACGGCAATGGCCATATCATTTCCGACCTGAAGGTCGGCAGCTACGGTGGCGTCGTAGGGCTGTTCGGCTTCATCGGCGCGACGGGCGTCGTGCAGAACCTGGGCCTGAACAAGATCACGGTGTCCGGCCTCTCGCAAATGGGCGGTCTGGCGGGCGTCAATCGTGGCAAGATCGACAACGTCTATGCCGACGTGAATGTCTCGACGAACATGCCCATCAGCAATGGCATAGGCGGCCTGGTCGGCGCG
>CAJYKY010000263.1 GCA_913775005.1 uncultured Achromobacter sp. | reverse complement strand
GCCTTCGCCCGGCTGTGAGCTGACTTGCACCTGCCCGCCGGATTGACGCACAACCCCGTACAGCAACGACAGGCCCAGCCCCGTGCCTTGGCCTGCGGACTTGGTGGTGTAGAAGGGCTCGAAAATGCGTTCCATGATGTGCGGCGCCATGCCGCAGCCCGTGTCCGTGACGGTGACGCGCAGATAATCACCGGCCGGCAGATCGCGTTCTTGCGCCTGCGTGCCAACAAGCGTGATGTTGGCGGTGTGGATGCGTAGCTGCCCCTGGCCGGCCATGGCGTCGCGAGCGTTCAGGCACAGGTTCAGCAAGGCGTTTTCGAACTGGTTTGGATCGACCCAGGCAGGCCAGAGCTCGGCCTCGCAATCCAGCTTCAACGTGACCGAGGGGCCGACGCTGTTGACCAGCAGGTCGCGCATGCCGCGCACCAGCTGGTTCAGGTCCACGGCCTGCGGCTCCAGCGGCTGGCTGCGGGCGAAGACCAGCAGGCGCTGCGTCAGCGAGGCGGCGCGGTCCGCCACGCGGCGTGCGGAATCGATATGGCGTTCCAGCTGGCCGATGCGCCGCTGCGCCAGCCGCAGCCGCATCAGTTCCAGGCTGCCCGAAATGCCCATTAGCAGGTTGTTGAAATCGTGGGCGAGACCGCCCGCCAATTGCCCCACGGCTTCCATCTTCTGGCTTTGCCGCAGGGTGTCCTGCGTTTGCCGCAACGCGTCGGCCTGAGCACGTTCTGCCTGGACGCGCGACGTGGTTTCGATCACGGTGTCCATCATGCCGACGACCGTGCCGTGCTCATCGCGTACCGGGCTGTAGCAGAAGGTGAAGGTGGCGACTTCCGCTTCGCCGGATCGAAGGATCTGAAGCGGATAGTCTTCGATGAACGTGGCTTCGCCGGCGAAGGCGCGGTCGGCAATGGGGCCGATCATGTGCCAGGCCTCGCGCCAGATCTGGCTGAAAGGGCGGCCCAGCGTATCGGTCTTGGCGCCCAGTATTGGCTTGAACGCGTCGTTGTAGATTGTGATGAGCTCGCTGCCCCAGACCAGGCAGCACGGGAAACGGGACGACATCACCATGCCCGTGGCCACCCGCAGCGCGCTGGGCCATTCAGATAGCGGACCCAGCGGCGTCGCGGCCCAATCAAAGGCGGCGACCTGGCGGCCCATCTCGCCGCCGCTGGCGAGGAAAGCAGGTTGGAAAACTTCGTTCTGCATGGCGGCATCGGAGTCGGCAAGGGGGTGCTTGATTCTATCCGAGCGCGGCGGCGGTGGCGTGTCAGCGGGCGGCGGTGGGGCGGGATTGCGGCGCGATAGGCGGCTGGCGGGCGATCATATAAAATAAAAATCGTTCCCATTTGCGATTCCCCTTTCGAGGTGCGCGTCTTGCCTCCGTCCGATGCCTCCCTGCCTGCCGTCACAACCGCCGCCGGCGCCTCCGTTTCCACGCTGTATCGCGATCACCACGGCTGGCTGTCGATGTGGCTGCGCAAGAAACTGGGTAACTCTTTCGATGCCGCCGATCTGGCCCACGACACCTTCGTGCGCCTGATGAGCGGCCGCCGCAAGGACGGCTTGGGCGCCGAGCCGCGCGCGCTGCTGACCCACATTGCCAAGGGCCTGGTCGTGGACCACTGGCGCCGCCGCGCGCTGGAAGACGCCTATCTGGACGTGATTCGCCAACTGCCCGAACCGCAAGTGCCGTCGCCGGAATGGCGCGCGCTGATCCTCGAAACGCTGTACGCCATTGACACCACCTTGCGGACCTTGCCATCCAAGACGCGTGAAATCTTCCTGCTGTCGCAGTTCGACGGCATGGGGTATGCCGACATCGCAGTGGCGCAGCGCGTGTCGCTGCCCACGGTCAAGCGGCACATGCAGAAGGCGCTGACGGCGTGCCTGATCGCCTATCAGGCGCACGCATGAGCGCGGTGATCGATCCGGCGATTCTTGAAGAGGCCGCGGGCTGGCTGGTGCGCTTTCAATCCGAAACCCTGTCCGCCGCCGACCGCGCGGCGTTCGACCGTTGGCGCGATCGCAGCGCCGCGCATGCGGCGGCGTGGCAGCGGGTGGAAGACATGCTGCGCGGTTTTGGCCAGGTGCCGCCCGGCATCGGCCGCGACACCTTGCGCCGGCTGGAGCGCCCCGGGCGGCGGCAGGCGCTGCGGGCGCTGGGCGCGTTGCTGGTGCTGGGGCCGTCGGCGTGGCTGGGCTGGCGCACGCTGCCCTGGCGCGAATGGTCGGCCGACGTGCGCACGGCTACCGGGCAGCAGCGGCACATGGAATTGGCCGATGGCACCCGGCTGGTGCTGAACACGGCCAGCGCCGTCGACATCCTGTATACGCCCGAGCAGCGCGTGTTGTGGCTGCGCGCCGGAGAAATCCTGCTGACCACCGGGCATGACCCGTCGCCCACGCCGCGCCCGTTCATCGTGCGCACGTCGCAGGGCGCCATCCGCGCCTTGGGCACGCGCTTCATGGTGCGCGATGAAAGCGAACGCATCCGCGTGGCGGTGTTCGACGGCGCGGTCGAGATCCGCCCGCGCGATGCCGGCGCCACCGCCGTGGTGCTGCCCGCTGGCCAGCAGACGGTGGTCAACGCGCACGAGGTGGAACCGCTGGCCGCCGTGGACGCCGGGGCCGCATCGTGGGAGCAAGGCATGCTTGCGGTGCGCAACGGCCGGCTGGCGGATCTGGTGGACGAATTGGCGCGCTACCGGCGGGGCGTGCTGCGATGCGACCCGGCAGTGGCTGACCTGCGAGTGTCGGGCGCCTTCCCGCTGACCGACATCGACGGCAGCCTGCGCCTGCTGGAAAAAACGCTGCCGGTGCGGATCAGCCGCGTCACGCCGTTCTGGACGACCGTGGCGCCGCGCGCCGCCGTTACAAATTAATTGCCTGATGGCTGATCCTTTTTTCGCCTTCGTCCGGTGTACCGGGTGAATCGTCGCAACTTGCGAGCGTCACCCCGTCACCTACGAAGGATCGTTTCATGGTTTCCCGAACTTCCCCGTCGCCGCGCCGTTCCCGCCGCCACGCTGTGCTGTCGCCGCGTGCGGCAATGATCCAGGCCACGGGCGTGGGGTTGATGGCGCTGGCGGCGGCGAGCGTACCCGCTCCGTCGGCGGCGCAGAGCCCGGCGGCGGGTGAGGCGGTCTTGCGGCCTGCCGACGCCCGCAAGTCCTACGCCATCGCCGGCGGCCCGCTGGGGGATGTGCTGGCCCAGTTCGCGGCGGCGGCCGGTGTGCCGCTGTCATTCGATCCGGCCTTGGTGGCCAGCCGGCAAAGCGCCGGCCTGACGGGCGCCTACACCGTGCGCGAAGGGTTTGCGCGGCTGCTGTCCGGTTCCGGCTACGCGCTGGCCGAGCAGGGCGGCGGCGCCTATTCACTGCGCAAGCTGCCGTCTGGCGACAGCGAAGCCGCTACCTTGTTGCCCAGCATCACCGTGGCGGCGGCGGGCGTCAGCCCGTCGGCCTTGCCGGCCGAATTCGCGGGCGGTCAGGTCGCGCGCGGCGGCAGGCTGGGCCTGCTGGGCAACCGCGACGTCATGGATGCGCCGTTCAACGTCACAAGCTACACATCGGAATTGCTGACGAACCGCCAGGCGGTGACGCTGGCCGATGCCTTGAATGCCGAACCCTCGGTGCGCTTTACCGGCCAGATCGGCGGCGTGACGGATTCCTTCTACATTCGCGGTTTTCCGATAGGCGAAGGCAACCTGGGCGAAATCGCGTTCGACGGCGTGTATGGCGTCGCGCCGAACTATCACGTGTTCACCGATTACATCGAACGCGTCGAGGTGCTGAAGGGACCGGCGGCGCTGCTGTACGGCATGTCGCCCAACAGCGGCGTGGGCGGCGTGATCAACATGGTGCCCAAGCGTTCGCTGCCGCAGGACTTGACGCGCCTGTCGGCGGATTACGTGGGCGATTCGCAATTCGGCGCGCGCGTGGACCTGAGCCGCCGATTCGGCAACGACGGCGAATGGGGCGTGCGCATCAACGGCATGCATCGGCAGGGCGATACGCCGCTGGACAACCTGACGTCGCGCACGACGATCGGTGCGCTGTCGCTGGACTATCAGGGCGAACGGCTGCGCGCCTCGCTGGATTTGCTGACGCAGAACGAAAAGCTGGATGCGCCGACCCGGCCGTTCCTGGTGGCCGCCGGCATCGACGTGCCGCGCGCGGCTGATGGCCGCCGCAATGCCACGCAGCCCTGGGGCTGGTGGAAGTCCGACGGGCAGTCGGCGCTGCTGCGCGTGGAATACGACATCAGCGACCGCCTCACCGTGTTTGCCGACGCGGGCGGATCCGACACCGAGGTGTCGCGCCTGTCGGACCAGACGCCCACCATCATCAACAGCGCGGGCGACACGGTGGTGACGCCCAACAATTTCCGCTTCAAGGTGAATCGCAGCACGTACAACGCCGGCTTGCGGGCCAAGCTGGACACCGGCCCTGTGCGCCACGCGTTCAGCGTCATGGGCAGTTTGTATAGCGATCGCAATCTGCAAGCCAGCGTGATGGGCACGCCGCTGACGTCCAACATCTATCACCCCATCACGCGCCCCGAGCAATTCATTGCCGCGCCGGCCAATGTGCCCAAGGTGTCGTCGTCGGACCTGTCCGGCGTGGCGCTGGCCGACACGATGAGCATCCTGGACGAACGTGCGCAGCTGACGCTGGGCGTGCGCCAGCAACGCATCGAATCGCGCAACTTCAACGCCACGACCGGCGCGCGCACCGTCAGCTACGACGAAAGCGCCACCACGCCGCTGGCCGGTCTGGTGATCAAGCCGTGGAGCAATGTGTCGCTGTACGCGAACTACATAGAAGGCCTGAGCAAGGGCGATGTGGCGCCCGCCACCGCCAGCAATGCGGGCCAGGTGTTCAAGCCGTACAAGGCCAAGCAGAAGGAAGTGGGCGTGAAGGTGGATTTCACCGACGCCATGCTGACGTTCAGCGCGTTTGAAATCAGCAAACCCAGCGGCCAGCTGACCAACGGCGTGTACGGCGCCGACAGCGAACAGCGCAATCGTGGCCTGGAACTGACCTTGTCGGGTGAACCGGTGCGCGGCTTGCGGCTGCTGGGCGGCGTGACGTATCTGAACGCAGAGCTGACGCGCACCAACAGCGCGGCCACGGTAGGCAACCGGCCTGTGGGCGTACCCAAGTGGTCGGCCAACCTGGGCGCGGAATGGGATACGCCGTGGGTGGCAGGTTTGACGCTGACGGGCGGCATGATTCACACCGGCAGCGAATACGTGAACCAGGCCAACACGCAGTCGGTGCCGTCGTGGACAACGTTCGACGTGGGCGCGCGCTACGCGACCAAGATCCAGGGCAAGGACGTGACGTTTCGCGCCAATGTCGTCAACGTGACGAACCGCGCGTACTGGTCGGGCGTGGCGTCTTACGGCACGGTGTCGCAGGGCGTGCCGCGCACGCTGATGCTGTCCGCGTCGATGGACTTTTGATGGTCTTCTGATTACCTGGCTTGCGGCGCGAACACCATGCAGACGGGGCTGCCCACGGGCAGCGTGTAGCCGTCTGCATGCAGCGTGCCGTCTTCGGCGTGGACGCGAAAGCGCACCAGCGTGTCGCTGTCTTCGTTCAGCGCAAAAAGAAAGCGGCCGTCGGGCGACAGCGTGAAAAATCGCGGCGTGCGCCCGCCGGATGGCGCGTGCTGTACCAGCGTCAGGCGCCCGCTAGCCGGGTCCACGCGGAACACGGCAATGCTGTCATCGCCCCGGTTCGACGCATACAGATGGCGGCCGTGCGCATCGATGCTGATGCCGGCCGCGCGGCTGTTGCCGGTGTAGGTGTCGGGCAAGGTGGGCAGCACCTGGAACGGCCGCAGCGCGCCGTCTTGCAGCGTGTAGGCGGCAACGGTGTTGTCCAGTTCGTTGACCACGTACAGCCAACGGCCCGCCGGATGAAACACGGCGTGGCGCGGGCCGGCGCCTTCGCGGGCGACGGCCACGCTAGCCGCTTCGGCACGCGCGCCGTCGGCATCCAGTGCGAAGAGGAAGACGCGGTCCAAGCCCTTGTCCGGCACGACCACATAGCGGCCCGAAGGGTCGACCAGGTTGTAGTGCGGCTTGGCAAAGGGCTGCTCTTTGCGATGCGGCCCGGGCTCGCCCGTCATGGGCAACGTCTGTGTGACCGCGCCCAGCTGGCCGTCGGCCGCCACCGGCAGCACGGCCAGCGTGCCGGTCAGGTGATTCGACACCATCAGGCTGCGGCCTGAAGGCGTCAGCGCCAGATGCACCGGGTTGCGGCCTTCGCACGCTTGCTGGTGCCACGGCGTCAATGCGCCACTGTGCCGGTCTCGGTGTAAGGCGCTGACTTCCTGGCTGTCGCCGTGCACGGTGTACAGCACCGGCAGCGCCGGATGCGGCAACAGGTAAGACGGGTTCAACAGCCCGCCCACCACTTGCGTCAGCGTTAGCGCGCCCGTGTCCGGCGCGTAGTCAAACACGCTGATGCCGTCGCCCCGGGCATTGCGTTCTCGCGTGGTGCGCGAGCCGATATAAACGTGCATGGCCTCAGCCCTGAAGAAGTCCGCTGATGCGGGCAAGGTTGTCCAGCGTGCTGCGCAGATGGCGGGACAGCTCGGCCGCCGCCTCTTCGTTGCGTTCACGCTCCAGCAAATCCAGGATGGCCAGATGCTGGTCGCAATGCTGGCGATAGCGCGTGCGGTCCTGCATCGACCGGTACGACAGCAGGCGGCGCACGCGGTTCACGCGCTTGATCGTGTCGATGAAAAACGGATTGCCCGACGCTTCGACCAGCGATTCATGAAAGCGCACGCCGCGATCGTGCAGCTGGTCGGCCGTGTCGGTGGCGATGCCGCCATCCAGCAAATGCTTTTCCGCTGCGCGGCAGCGTTCGATGACGCTCTTTTCAATACGGAACGATGGCTCCAGCAAGGCTGCCGGTTCCAGCGCCAGACGCAGCCGGTACGACTGAAGCAGGCTGTCCGGTGTCGTCATCATCGACGAGAATTCCCAGCCGTAGCCGGGCCGCCGCTGCGCCCAGCCTTCCTGCGATACGCGCGCCAAGAGCGCTTGCGTTTGCGCCTGCGTCAACGCGTAGCGCACGCGCAACTGCGCTTCGCTGCATTGCATCGGCATCTGGCCGCGCAACAGCTCATCGGCCAGCTTGAAATAGCTTTGCGTGACGATGTCATCGGCAGACGGCGGCGTCAGATCGGCAAGGTCAGCGGGGGCGGCAGGCAGCGCGTCAAAATCGTGTTGCAGGAAATAGCCCCGGTTGGGCTTGCGCGCCACGATGCCGTGTTGCTCCAGGATGCCCAGCGCATCATTGACGGGCGAGCGCGACAGCCGCAGGCGGTCGGCCAGCTTTTGCGCGGTCAGGTGCGCGCCGCCGGGCAGGCGGTCTTCCCGGATCAGTTCCAGAATCTTGGTGACGGTGTTCGATTGCGCGCTCATGGGGTCGGAGACGATGCCAGGGTGTCCGATAGGATAGCGGGAATGACGCCGCCGAGCCGCAACAGGCGCACCTCTAATTGGGTCTCGACGGCGGCGGTGGCGGACAGCGTCTGCACCGCGCCGTTGGCGCGCAGGATGCGCACAGGCACCGGCGTGCGCGGCGCCAGCGCGTCGGCAGGCGCATCGATTTCGATGCGGTCGCCCGGCAGCAGGTCCAGCGTGGCGGGCGTTACGCCGTCAGGCAGGCGCAACGGCAGAATGCCCATGCCGATCAGGTTGGACCGGTGGATACGTTCAAAGCTCACGGCCAGCACGGCGCGGATGCCCAGCAGCCGCTGGCCCTTCGCTGCCCAGTCGCGCGATGAGCCGGTGCCAAAGCGGGCGCCGGCCACCAGCACCACGGGCAGCCCCGCCTGGCGGTAGTGCTCGGCCGCGACCCAGATGGGTTCGATGCCGCCGCTGGGCGCATGCCGCGTGTGGCCCACGGGCGCGTCCGGGCACAGCAGATTCTTCAAGCTCTTGCTGTAGAACGCCGCGCGCATCATTACTTCCCAATTGCCGCGGCGCGATGCGAAGACGTTCAGGTCGTTGCGGTCGTCGCCTTGCGCGACCAGGAAATCCGCGATCAGGCTGTCCGGCGGAATCGCGCTGGCGGGCGACAGGTGGTCGGTGGTGACGTCGTCGCCCAGCACCAGCAGCGGATGCGCCACATAGGTTCCCAGCTGCCCGGCCTGCGCGGTCGAGGCGAACGGCGGGCGGCGCAGCGCGGTGGAGGCCGGGTCCCACGGAAAGCGCGGCGTATCGGGGGATTGCAGCGCCTGCCAGGCCGGGTTGGCACTGGCGATCTTGAAGGCGGCACGGTAGTCGCCCGGTTGCAAGCCTTGCGCCAGCGCGGCGTCGATGTCGGCATCGCTGGGCCAGAGGTCGCGCAGGTAGATGGATTGGCCGTCTTCGCGCGTCTGCACCGGCTCTTGGCTCAAGTCCCGCTCGGCGTCACCGGCCAGCGCAAACGCGATGACCAGCGGCGGCGACATCAGGAAACCCAGATCCAGGTCCGGGTGAATGCGGCCGGTGAAGTTGCGGTTGCCGGACAGCACCGCCACCGGGTGGACAGCGCCGGCTGC